>CANCGU010000296.1 GCA_947377705.1 Comamonadaceae bacterium | reverse complement strand
TGTGCAGCGATTTGGCCACCTCGGTGAGGTTGAGGTTGCGGCGGACGGCTTCTTGGACGAAGCGAAACTGATGTAGGTTCATGGCGTGGCTGGGTAATGTGCCGCATCATTATGCCTTGAGCATCTAATTAATCGTTTCTTTATGCTTTTGATGTGTGCACATTATTGGCGCGACCCAGCGCGATGTCGGCCAACAAGTCGAGCAGGGTGTTTTGTTCGCCCACGGCGGGCTGGCAGCTGATGGCAACGGTGGGGTGCGAGGCTTTCAAAGCCGTGATCAGCTCTGGCAAGTCTTCCCGCGCATGTCGGCCCACACCCAAAAACATGGGCACCACGCACAGGCTGGTGGCGCCTTCGGCCACCAAGGCCTGGGCCACATGGGGCAAGTCGGGCTCGGTCAGCTCTAAATACGCGCAACGCACCACGGTGCTGGGTGAGCGTTGCGCAATGCGCTCGGCCACGGCTTGAATGGGTTTGTGCCACAGCGGGTCACGGGAGCCGTGGGCAAACAAAATGATGGCGTGCATGAAGAAGAACCTTATTGACGCACCACCAGCCAGCCAAAGGCCGCGAGTGAGGCGAGGGTGTAGAGCAAACCAGGCGCAGCCGCTGCAAACCACGGTGCCCAGCTGTTGATGTTGCCCACATAGCTGAACACGTTGTTGAGCAAGAAGAAGCTGATGCCCGCCAGCACACCACCAAACACATGGCTGGCGATGTTGCCGCTGCGAAAGTGCAGGTAGGCAAAGGGCAGGGCGAGCACAACCATCACGAGGCAGCTGAGCGGGTAGAACACTTTTTTCCAGAACTCAATCTCAAAGCGCTGCGTGGTTTGCCCATTGGCACTGAGGTGACGGATGTACTGGAACAAGTCCAGTGTGCCCATGCGCTCGGGCTTGAGCAGGGCGACTGACACCATCTCAGAGGTGATGCTTGTGACCCATCGCTGGCTGTCGAGGTGCTGGCGAATCAGGGTGGATTCGCCCTGGGTTCTAGACAATTCGTTGCGTTCGACCTGGCGCAAATCCCAAGCCGAATCTTCAGTGAGCAAGCCCACTTCCGCTTTGGTGAGTGCGGTCCATTGCCCGTCTTGGTTGAATTCAAAAATGCGAATGCCCTTGGGGTTGCCCTCGGGGGTGAGGGTGGTCACGTTGACGGCGTAGCTTCGGTCCGCTTGGCGTTCGCGCAGCCAGGCCCCGGTTTGGCCCACCGTGATTTGGCCCAAGTAGCGCGACTTTAAGAGTTGGCCGTAGCGGTCACAAAAAGGCGAAAGGTAGTCACCCACCGCAAAAGTGAGCACCACAAACGCCAAGCCTAAGCCCATGAGGTTGCGCAGTGCCAAGGTGGGGCCGAGGCCGCTGGTACGCAAGATGGTGAACTCAGAGCTCTGTGCCAAACGCGCCATCACAAAAATGGTGCCGATCAACACTGAGATGGGAAGCAGTTCATACAAATGGCTGGGAATCAACAACAACACGTAAGAGAAGGCGTGGCTCACTTGATAAGCGCCGCCGTTTTTGCCTACGTTTTGTAGTTCGTCCACAAAGTCGAAGAAGAAGAACAGGGCTAAAAAGCTCAGGGTGACAAACGCCACCGCGATCAGCACTTCGCCGTAAATCAGACGCCGCAGGGTTTTCATGCCGAGACCTCTTGGCGCGAGCCCAAGAGCTGGCGCCAGCTCCAGTTGTTGTGCCGCACGGCCAGCCAACTCATGGCCAGCGCAAACACACCGCCATGCAAGCCGATCAAATACGGCAGAAATTGCACTTTGCCAGCACTGATCCAGCTCTGCCCCAGGTTGATGAAGTTGTAATAAACCACAAAGATAAACAAGGCCAAGGCCAAATTACCGCCACGTCCCACACGGTGGTTCGCGCTGGTGATGGCCAAAGCGATGACCAGTAAATTGAAGGCCGCGATGGCCAACCCGATGCGCCATGCCAACTCGCCCAAATTGCTGGGCGTGGGATTTTGAATCAGCCGCAGGCTGTTGGTGGCTTTGGGTGGGGCCAATTCGGCCGCTTTGACATCTTGGCTGATGCGGGTGCCATATACCTTGAACTCGCTCACCTTGAGCTCGGTTTCGCCCAGGGTTTGCTCAACGCGTTGGCCAACGCTCAACATCAAAAAACGTTCTTCGTTGACGATTTCAACATGGCCCTCTTTGGACGAGGTCATGGCTTGTTTGCCCCGCTCACTCGAAGAAATGAACACGTTTTTGCCTTGTTTGTTCTCCACGCTTTCTTTGTCCACAAAGAACACACGCAAGCCGTTGGCAGATTCTTGAAACTGCCCGGGCGAAACCCGTTCTAAATCGCCCCGTCGCTCAAACCGTTCTTTGAGCTCGGTGATTTGTTGGTTGGACCACGGCCAGACGAGCAGCACCAAAACGCTGACGGTCACCAACATGGGCCAGGCAAAACGAATCATGGGTTTCAGCAGTGCGCGCAGGCCGCGTCCGCTGACCAGCCAAATCACCATTTCGCTCTCTAAATACATGCGAGACAAGGTGCCGACGGATGCAATGAACAGGCTCATGGTCAGCACGGTGGGCAAATGGCCGAGCATGGTGTAACCCATCACCAGACTGATTTCCGTGGGATTGACGCTTCCGCTCGACGCCTGACCGAGCGTGCGGATGAGCATCATGGTCATCACGATGGTGACCAAGACGATGAGCGTGGCGCCAAAACTGCGCGCCAGCTCTTTGCGAATGGAGGAATGGAATAACATCAGCAACAGAGGAAAACCGCAATTATGAACTTCGAGCTCAAGACCCTAGATTTACACGCTGCAGCCACGTATAAAACCGATGCGCTCATTATCTTGGTATCTGCCAAAGAGAAAACGGCCAAAGATACGTTGTCGCAATTGATTGCAGACGCTCGCAAAAGCGGCGACTTGGATGCGTCACCTGCCAAGCTGCTGAGCGTCTGGCGTCCCCAAGGCGTGAGTGCCCAGCGCGTGGTGCTGGTCTCTAGCGGCGATGGCAGTGCCCGTTTGGTGCGACAAGCGGTCACGGCAGCCGTGGCCTCTCTGAAGGCGGCCAAGCCTGCCCACATCACGGTTTGTTTGACGGATCCCAGCGCGCACCGCCTGCAAGCCGCCGCCCAAGCCGTGGCGGACACCAGCTATGTGTACACCGCGACCAAGCCTTCGGCCAAAGCCTCTGGCTTGAAACGCGTGGTCTTGGCTTTGCCAAC
>CANCGU010000295.1 GCA_947377705.1 Comamonadaceae bacterium | reverse complement strand
ACAAAGTCGCCGGGGGTGGTGGTGGAGCCTTCTTTGAAGCCGCGTTCTTCCAGTAAGGTGCGCATGTCTTTGTTCAAGCCAGGGCTGCCGCAAATCATGATGCGGTCATTGGCTGGGTCGATATTGGACAAGCCCAAATCTTGGGTGAGTTTGTTGGACGTGAGCAAATCAGTCACGCGGCCTTGGTTTTTGAAAGGTTCGCGGGTGACGGTGGGGTAGTACAGCATTTGCTTGCTGACCATCTCACCTAAGAACTCGTGCTTTGGCAGTTCCTCGGTCAAATAGTCGCGGTAGGCGAGTTCTTTCACTTCGCGTACGCCGTGCACCAAGATGACTTTTTCGAAACGCTCGTACGTTTCGGGGTCACGCACGATGCTGAGGAACGGGGCCAAGCCTGTACCGGTGCCAATCAAATACAGATTTTTGGCCGGCAACAAATAGTCACATAGCAAGGTGCCGGTGGGCTTTTTACCGACCACGATTTTGTCGCCTACTTTGATGTGTTGCAGCTGAGAGGTGAGGGGGCCGTCTTGCACCTTGATGCTCAGAAACTCCAAGTGTTCTTCGTAGTTGGCGCTGACGATGCTGTAGGCGCGCAACAAAGGTTTGCCGTTTTCGCCGCGCAAGCCAATCATGGTGAAGTGGCCGTTGGAAAAACGCAGCGAGGTGTCGCGTGTGGTGGTGAAACTGAACAGGCGATCGGTCCAGTGGTGGACGGATAAAACTTCTTCGTCTAGGAATGCACTCATGACTGTAATAAATCGATATAAATCAAGCCCTCTAGTGTAGGCGAGGGCTTAAAACCTAAGGCTATATGGTGCTTTGTAGAACGCCATAAGCCTTGACTTGCATCCACGGGCTTTGGGTAGCTTTCAGGCCTTGCCCGCAAAGCTGTTTTGTCGCCAAGCCTCGTAGGTGATGACGGCCACTGAGTTCGACAGGTTCAAGCTGCGTTGGTCGGCACGCATGGGCAGGCGCAGGCGCTGGGTAAGGGGGAAGCTTTCGCGGATGTCCACAGGCAAACCGCTGGTTTCTGAGCCAAAAACGAACCAATCTCCCGGCTGAAACGCCATGTCGTGCGCGGTGTTGGCGCCTTTGGTGGTCATGGCAAACATGCGTGCAGGGTCAGGTTTGGCGTCGTTCAAAAACGTGGCCCAGTCGGCGTGGCGTAGCACGGGCGCGTACTCGTGGTAGTCCAAGCCCGCGCGACGCATGTGCTTGTCTTCCATCGAGAAACCCAAAGGCTCAATTAAATGCAAGGTGCAGCCTGTGTTGGCCGCCAAGCGGATGACATTGCCCGTGTTGGGCGGAATTTCAGGGTGGACGAGAACAATGTGGAACATGCGGCCATTGTCTCGCATGGTTTTAGTCTTGCGCGTCCCTTGATTCAGTTCGGGCCAATACCAGGCCTGTGATATGGGTCGCCCCTGCGGCACGTAAGGTCCGTGCGGCCTCATACATAGACGCGCCCGTGGTCATCACATCATCGACCACGACGATGCGTTGGTGGCGCACGTTTGCTATTCGTTCGGGGTCGATCCAAAAGGCGTCACGCACATGGTCGAGCCGCGCTACACGCGAAGCGCCTACCTGATGGGCACTGCGGCCACTGCGTAGCAAGGTGCGCGCATCGGTTTTGTCTGCGGCCAAGTGGCGGGCCAGCTCTAGCGCTTGGTTGTAGCCGCGTTCGCGCAGGCGTGCGAGGGACAGTGGCATGGGCACCACCCAGTGGGCTTTGTCTAACGCCGGTTCGACCCACGGGGCGTGGCGCATGAGATGAGCCAAGGCGCGCGCCAAGCTGGGGTCAGCTTGAAATTTGAAGCGTGCAATGCAGTCGGACCAAGGAAAGGTGTAGCTCACAGCGGCCACGCAGGCGTCTAGTGGGCTTGGGTGTTCGGCGCAATTTTTGCAATGGGTGCCATGCGTGGCAGGGCTTAACGTGAGGGCGCAAGTGGGGCAGCGCAGCGTGGGCTGTGCAAAACGCTCGACACATGGTGCGCACAAAGGCTGGCTGGGCCAGCGGCGGCAGATGTGACAAAGACTGGGAATGCGACTGGGCTTGTGCAACATGCCCTGTATTGGAAAGACATTGCGCCTGTCTGGGTTGAAGCACTGTGCAATGTTTGCGGAGGACTGGCTGTCGATAATAGAGGCCATGTCTGACCCGTCTCGCGCTGAGCGCCCCCCCACTTTAGACCCTGTTGCCAGCGCCCGCTGGGCCGCGTGGCCGCACGCCACATCGCCTTGGTTGAACGAGGAGATTGGGCGGCGCATGGAAGACCGCTTGCAGTGGATTCGGTTGCAGCCTCGCTCGTGGGTGGATTGGGCGCCGCTCAGCGGCGGCTTGCAAACGCATGCCAAGCTCCGCGCGCGTTACCCGCAAGCGCACTGCCAAGTGCTAGAAACCACCGCTCAACGTGAACATTTGGCGCGTCAAGTGCTGCAAGCACCTTGGTGGCAGCGCTGGTTGAAACCGGACGCTTTGACATTCGGCGCACCTGCCGCAAGCAGCGCTGACATGGTGTGGGCCAATATGGCACTGCACACCAGCGACGATCCGCATGGTTTGTTGCAAAAATGGCACCAACTTCTGGCTGTGGATGGTTTTTTGATGTTCTCGTGTCTCGGACCGGACACCTTGCGTGAGCTGGCAAACGTTTATCAAAACAAGGGTTGGCCGCCTGCGTGTCATGCTTTTACCGACATGCATGATTGGGGTGACATGTTGGTGCAAGCGGGTTTTGCCGAGCCCGTGATGGACATGGAGCGCATCACCTTGACTTACGCAAATGCCGATAGTTTGCTAGCTGAATTTCGTGCGCTAGGCCGCAATCTGCATCGCGATCGCTTTGGGGGCTTGCGCGGCAAGCAGTGGTTGGGCCAATTGAAAAACGCCTTGTTGTCGTTGGCCAAGCCGCAGCAAAATGGGCGTGTATTGTTGACGGTCGAGGTGATTTATGGTCACGCGTTGAAGCCACTGCCTCGTCTCAAAGTTCAGCAGCAAAGTTCTGTTTCTTTGCAAGACATGCGAACCCTATTAGGGCAATCCCCTAGTAGTCGCTCTGTATGATTTTCTTTGTAAGCTTGTAGTGCAAATCATGCTTAAACATGTTGAGTTAAATCAGTGTTTGGCGGATTTGTAGTCCTAAAGATAAAAACATTGAGGCTATCAAAGTGATGAAGAACAGTCTTTTCCAAAAGTTGAC
>CANCGU010000294.1 GCA_947377705.1 Comamonadaceae bacterium | reverse complement strand
CCTGAGGTCAAGATTGGTTTGATTCCAGGCGCTGGTGGCACCCAACGCCTGCCCCGTGCCTTGGGCGTAGAGCCCGCGTTGAACATGATCGTCAGCGGCGAAGCCATCAAGAGCGAGATGCTGGCCATGCTGCCCGGTCAAAAACTGTTTGACCAAATGGCTGCTTCACCCGATTCGTTGATGGACGAAGCCTTGAGTCTGGCGCGCCAAATGGCCGATGTTCGCCCCTTGCCTAAAGTGCGCGACTTGCCCTGCAAGCACCCGCTAGGCGATGCCTACTTTCAGTTCGCACGCAACATGGTCAAAGGCATGGCCAAAAACTACCCCGCACCACCGAAGTGTGTGGACGCGGTAGAAGCTGCCACCAAGAAAAAATTTGCCGACGGCATGACCTACGAGCGCGAGCTTTTCATCAACCTGATGTGGACACCCGAGTGCCGCGCCTTGCGCCACTTGTTCACCGCGCAACGTGCAGCCTCCAAAATTGCTGATGTGCCCGACACCACACCGGTGCGCAACATCCAGTCAGTCGCCATCATTGGCGCAGGCACCATGGGCGGCGGCATTGCCATGAACTTCCTGAACGCAGGCTTGCCCGTCAAGCTGCTGGAAACCAAGCAAGAGGCCTTGGACCGTGGCATTGCCACCCTCCAAAAGAATTACGAAGCACAAGTCAAAAAAGGCAAGCTCAAAGAAGACAAATACGCCCAGCGCATGGCCTTGCTCAGCACCACGCTGAGTTACAACGACTTGAAAGATGCCGACTTGGTGATTGAAGCCGTGTTTGAAGAGATGGGCGTCAAAGAAGCCGTATTCAAACAACTCGATGCGGTGATGAAACACGGTGCCATCCTGGCATCGAACACCTCGACCTTGGACATCAACGCTATTGCCCACTTCACCCAGCGCCCCCAAGACGTGGTGGGCATGCACTTTTTCAGCCCCGCCAATGTGATGAAGTTGCTGGAGGTGGTGCGTGGTGAAAAAACGGCCAAGGACGTACTGGCCACGGTCATGGCCATGGCCAAGAAAATCAAAAAGACCGCTGTGGTCTCGGGTGTATGCGATGGCTTCATTGGCAACCGCATGATCGAGCAATATGGCCGTCAAGCCGGCTTCTTGTTAGAAGAAGGCTGCACCCCACAACAAGTGGACAAAGCGGTTGAAAAGTTTGGCTTTGCCATGGGCCCCTTCCGCATGGGCGACTTGGCAGGCAACGACATTGGCTGGGCCATTCGTAAACGCCGCTATGTGGAAAAGCCCCAGATGAAGTACAGCAAAACCGCCGACCTGTTGTGCGAGATGGGTCGCTTTGGCCAAAAAGTGGGCAAGGGCTGGTACGACTACCAAGCGGGAAAGCGTGACGCCATCCCGAACAAAGAGGTGGAAGACATGGTGGTCAAGCACCGTGCTGCTTTAGGCATCACCGCACGCAAAATCAGCGACGAAGAAATTGTTCAACGTCTGGTGTTCTCACTGGTCAACGAAGCCGCACACATCTTGGAAGAAGGCATTGCCGCCAAGGCCAGCGACATCGACATGGTCTACATCACCGGTTACGGCTTTCCAATCTATCGCGGCGGCCCCATGCTCTACGCCGACCAAATTGGCTTGTTCAATGTGGTGCAAGCCATGCATCGCTTTGCAGCCAACCCCCTCGATGACGCCGAGTTCTGGAAGCCAGCACCTTTGCTGGCCCGCCTCGCCGCCGAAGGCAAGACCTTCAACTGAACCCCATTTAAGGAATTTCTATGACCAACGCTGTCATCGTTTCAACCGCCCGCACCCCGCTGACCAAAAGCTGGAAAGGCTCCTTCAATATGACCCACGGCGCCACGCTGGGCGGGCATGCCATTCAACACGCAGTCGCACGTGCAGGCATTGATGCCGCCGAAGTGGAGGACGTGATCATGGGCTGTGCCAACCCCGAAGGCGCCACGGGCTGGAACATTGCCCGCCAATGCGGCTTGGCTGGCGGCCTGCCAGTGAGCGTGAGCGGCATCACCGTCAACCGCTTTTGCTCCTCGGGTTTGCAAACCATTGCATTGGCTGCGCAACGCATCATCACCGGTGAAGGCGATGTGTATGTGGCGGGCGGCGTAGAAAGCATCTCTTGCGTGCAGCAAGAAATGAACATGCACATGTTCATCGACCCCAACCTCAACAAGATAAAGCCCGAGATTTACTGGAACATGTTGCAAACCGCTGAAAACGTGGCCAAGCGTTACAACATCAGCCGTGAAGCCATGGACGAATACGGCGCTGCCAGCCAGCAAAAAGCCTGCGCTGCAGCGGCTGCAGGCAAGTTTGACGAAGAGATTGCAGCCATCACCGTGAAAGCGGGCGTCGTCGATAAAGTGATGGGCTTGATGACCAAACAAGTCACGGTCAATCGCGACGAAGGCATGCGCGAAGGCACCACGGTGGAGGCCATCAGTGGCTTGAAATCGGCCATGCCTGGCGGCTTGATCACCGCAGGCAATGCGAGCCAGTTCTCAGATGGGGCAGGGGCGTGTGTGGTGATGAGCGAAGAATTGGCCAGCAAGCGCGGCTTGAAACCCCTGGGGCGTTTTCTCGGGTTTGCCGTGGCAGGCTGTGAGCCCGATGAGATGGGCATTGGCCCCGTCTTTGCCGTGCCCAAAGTGCTCAAGCGTCTGGGCTTGACGGTGAATGACATTGACCTGTGGGAACTCAACGAAGCCTTTGCGGTGCAAGTGCTGTACTGCCGCGACAAACTGGGCATTCCCAACGATCGCCTGAATGTGAATGGCGGTGCCATCGCCGTGGGCCACCCTTACGGCATGAGCGGTCAACGCCTGACAGGACATGCCTTGATCGAAGGCAAACGCCGTGGCGCCAAGCGCGTGGCCGTGACCATGTGCATTGGCGGTGGCATGGGCGCAGCGGGTATTTTTGAAGTGTTGTAAATGGCGCTGCGCAGCACCGTTGATTTTTTGCTCTACGACTGGCTCCAAGTTGAGGCACTGAACCAACGCCCACGTTTCGCAGACCATGGGCGAGAAACCTTCGATGCGGTGCTCGACACCTGCGAGCGCATTGCACGCGACAAATTTGCGCCGCACAACCGCACCGTGGACACGCAAGAACCGCAGTTCGATGGTGAACGTGTGATCTTGCCCCAGGCCACCCATGACGCCCACGCAGCCTACGCAGCTTCGGGCATGCTAAGCGCAGCGCAAGACTATGA
>CANCGU010000293.1 GCA_947377705.1 Comamonadaceae bacterium | reverse complement strand
TGTGGCATCAGCGGTGCGATCCAACACTTGGCGGGTATGAAAGACAGCAAGGTGATTGTGGCGATCAACAAGGACCCAGAGGCGCCGATCTTCAGCGTGGCGGACTTTGGTTTGGAGGCTGACTTGTTTGTGGCTGTGCCAGAGTTGGTGGCGGCGCTGTGACCTCTGTGACGAATGCTGCAGCCTGTGTGCATGTGGAGGCCAGGGGCGATGTGTGTGTCATCACTATCGACAACCCACCCATCAACGCCACGTCCTTGGCGGTGCGCCAAGGTTTGATGGCGGCCATTTCTGATTTCAAAAACAACGCCAACTTTCAAGCGGCGGTCATCGTGGGCGCAGGCAGCACGTTTGTGGCCGGCGCTGACATTCGTGAGTTTGGCAAGCCCATGCAAGAGCCGATCTTGCCCGAGGTCATTCGAGCGATTGAAGACTGTGGCAAACCGGTGGTGGTGGCGTTGCACGGTGCAGCATTGGGCGGCGGCTTTGAGTTGGCCTTGGCCTGCGATGCGCGCGTGGCCGATGCCAAAACGGTGGTGGGTTTGCCTGAGGTCTCGCTGGGCATCATTCCGGGCGCAGGGGGCACACAAATGTTGCCGCGTCGCGTGGGGGTGTCGCGTGCCATTCGCATGATTTGTGGGGCGCAGCGTATTTCGGCGAAAGAAGCCAAGTCACTCCGCCTGCTGGACGAGGTGGTGAGCAGCGAGGTGGTGAATGCCGCCGTTGCTTTGGCCCGTCAGATGCAAGGCAAGAAGTGCCGTATCCGTGATGAAGCCGTGCCTGCCGAAGGGCCTGCGCTGATTCAACAAGCTGCCGACGACGCCATGCGTGCAGGCAAACGGCGCCCCGCTGTGGAGGCGGCGATAGAGGCCATCAAATCGGCGGCGGTGTTGTCGATCGATGATGGCTTGGCCGATGAGCGTGCCGTGTTTTTGCACCTGCGTTTGTCGCGCGAGGCCTATGCTTTGCGCCATGTGTTTTTTGCTGAGCGTGACAGTGCCAAACTGCCAGCGGAATTGCAAGCCAAGCCAAGGCCTGTGGACACCGTGTGCGTGATTGGTGCGGGCACCATGGGCACGGGCATCGCCATCAGTGCTTTGGACGCCGGCATGCAGGTGATCTTGCTAGAGCAAGACGAAGCCGCGCTCAAGCGTGGACAAGACCGCGTGACCGCGCACTACCGTGATCGCGTGGCCACACAAAAAATCAAAGCAGAAGTGGCCCAAGCCCGCGAGGCGTGTTTGTTCAGCACGTTCGACTGGGCTGAGATGGGCAAAGCGGATTTGGTGATTGAGGCGGTGTTTGAAGACCTTGCCGTCAAGCAAGAGGTGTTCAAAAAAATAGACCGCTTTGCACGCGCAGGTGCCGTGCTGGCAACCAACACCTCTTATTTGGATGTAGATGCCATTGCACATGCCACTTCGCGTCCGCAAGATGTGTTGGGTTTGCACTTTTTCAGCCCCGCCCATGTGATGAAACTGCTAGAAGTGGTGCGCGGCAAAGATTCGCTGCCTGATGTGCTGGCCACAGGCATGGTCTTGGGCAAGCGCCTGCGCAAGCTGCCGGTGTTGGCGGGCAATCACTTTGGTTTCATTGGCAACCGTATTTACAACGCGTACCGCAACCAGTGTGAGTTCATGCTGGAAGACGGGGCTTGGCCCGAAGATGTGGATGCTTCGCTCAAACAGTTTGGCATGGCCATGGGGCCATTTGCTGTGGCCGATTTGTCTGGGTTAGACATCGCATGGCGCATGCGTCAAGCGCAAGCGGCAACGCGCGCCCCTGGTGTGCGGTACGTGGACATCTTGGACCGACTGTGCGAGGCGGGTCGCTTAGGCCGCAAAACGGATGCGGGTTACTACAGCTATGTGGACGGCAAGCAGCAGCCCACGACGGACGCCGTGGTTCGTCGCCTCATTGAAGAGGCTTCGCAGCGTCGCGGCATCCAACGCCAGCCCCTGAGCAGCGCGACAATTCAACGCCGTGCCCTGTTGACCATCGTCAACGAAGCAGCACGCTTGATGCAGGAAGGCGTGGCCAGTCGGGCCACCGACATCGACGTGGTGCTGGTGCATGGCTATGGTTTTCCGCGTTGGGAAGGCGGGCCTGTGTTTTGGGCACGCCAACAAAATCAGGATGCTTTGACACAAGAAATCAAAGAACTGGCTCGCCAGTGTGGCGACGGATTTGTTGTGGCAGATTTGTCTGTTTTATTTGAAGATGAATAATTTTTACACCCTATGACACACGCTTTCATTTGCGATGCGATTCGCACCCCCATCGGTCGCTACGGCGGTGCTTTGTCTTCTGTTCGTACCGACGATTTGGGGGCCATTCCCATCAAAGCCTTGATGGCGCGCAACCCCAACGTGGATTGGGCGCAAATCACCGATGTGCTTTACGGTTGTGCCAACCAAGCGGGCGAAGACAACCGCAACGTGGCACACATGGCCAGTCTGTTGGCGGGGTTGCCCATTGAGGTGCCGGGTGCCACCCTCAACCGTTTGTGTGGTTCGGGTTTAGATGCGGTGGGCACTGCCGCACGCGCCATCAAGTCAGGCGAAGCGGCATTGATGATTGCCGGTGGCGTCGAAAGCATGAGCCGCGCACCGTTTGTGATGCCCAAAGCAGAAAGCGCTTTTGGCCGCAACAACGCGGTCTACGACACGACCATTGGCTGGCGTTTCATCAACAAGTTGATGAAAGAAAAATACGGTGTGGACTCCATGCCAGAGACGGCAGAGAACGTGGCGGAGGAATTCAAAATTGAGCGTGAAGCCCAAGACCTGATGGCCATGAACAGCCAATTGCGTGCGGTGGTCGCGCAGCAAGCGGGCCACTTGGCGCGCGAAATCACACCCGTTCACATTCCCCAAAAAAAGGGTGAGCCCACGGTGGTGGACACCGATGAACATCCACGCGCAACCAGCTTGGAAGCCTTGGCCAAGCTCAAACCCATCGTGCGTCCTGATGGCTCAGTCACCGCAGGCAACGCCAGCGGTGTGAATGATGGTTCGTGTGCGCTGCTCTTGGCTAGCGAAACCAGTGCGGCCAAGCATGGTTTGACACCCAAAGCGCGTGTGGTGGGCATGGCCACTGCGGGTGTGGCCCCGCGCATCATGGGGATGGGGCCTTTGCCAGCCACGCAAAAGGTGTTGGCCCAAACGGGCTTGACGATGGCGCAGATGGATGTGATTGAGCTGAACGAAGCGTTTGCAGCGCAAGGCTTGGC
>CANCGU010000292.1 GCA_947377705.1 Comamonadaceae bacterium | reverse complement strand
GCCAGCCAAACCGCTGCGCAGTGCTGGGGCTGGTGAGCCGACATAATGGCGCCATGAGTTTTTCTGAGCACGACACCACTCACATGAAAAATGCCTTGGCCCTAGCGCGCGAGGCTTTGTTCTTGACCTCGCCCAACCCTCGCGTCGGCTGCGTCATCGTGAGCGCTAATGGCGTGGTTCTGGGCAGCGGCCACACGCAGCGTGCGGGTGAAGCGCATGCTGAAGTCATGGCTTTGCGTGATGCGCAAACCAAGCACCACGACGTCAAAGGCGCCACCGCTTATGTGACGCTAGAACCCTGCAGTCACCAAGGCCGCACCGGCCCTTGTTGTGATGCCCTCATCCACGCCGGCTTGGCCCGTGTGGTGGTCGCCGAGAGTGACCCCAACCCCGAAGTGGCGGGCCAAGGCATCGCCCGTTTGCGCGCTGCAGGCGTACAGGTGGATGTGGGCTTGCTGGGCGCAAAAGCGCATGAACTCAACATCGGGTTTTTCAAACGCATGACGCAGGGCACACCCTGGGTGCGTATGAAGATAGCCGCTTCCCTCGACGGCCAAACCGCACTCGACAACGGCGCGAGCCAGTGGATCACCTCGCCGCCCGCGCGTGACGATGGCCACGCATGGCGTGCCCGCGCCTGCGCCGTGCTCACAGGCATCGGCACTGTGCTCGAAGATGACCCGCAACTCGACGTTCGCGCAGTTCCAACCCCGCGTCAGCCCACGTTGGTGGTCATGGACAGCCGACTCGAAACTCCAACCTCGGCCAAACTGTTCACCCCCCAACGCCCTGTCTGGATTTACTGCGCGGTAGACAACGCCCAGCGCCGCCAAGCACTAGAGGCCAAAGGCGCCCAAGTGGTGTGCCTACCCAACGCCTCCGGCAAGGTAGACCTCGCAGCCATGCTCCAAGACTTAGCTCACAAACAAATCAACGAAGTGCATGTGGAAGCGGGGCACAAACTCAATGGTTCTTTGTTGCGCGAAGGCTTGGTGGACGAGCTGCTCACCTACCTCGCGCCCAAGCTGATGGGCCAAGGCCGAGGCATGACAAATTTAGGACCTTTCACAACTTTGAACGATGCAAAAGCCCTGTCGTTTCACGAAGTGACACAAATCGGCCCTGATTTAAGGATATTGGCGCGCCTGAGCCGGTAAGCGGGGCGTAAACCTGCGAAAATATGGGCTATGTTCACCGGAATCATCACCGGCGTGGGGCGCATCACCGCTGTCCACGACCTGGGTAGCTCTTTAAACCACGGCAAGCGTCTCACGATTGAGGCGCCTGCTGGGTATCTCGACGACGTCACACTGGGGGACAGCATCGCGCTCAACGGCGCTTGCATGACGGTCACCAGCTTCGACGCAGGCACACACACCTTCACCATCGACATCTCTGTGGAATCACTGGCCCGCACCAGTGGTCTGAGTGAGCTTGGCCGTGTCAACCTTGAAAAAGCGTTGCGCGCCCATGACCGCTTAGGCGGCCACATCGTGTCGGGCCATGTGGATGGCATAGGCCATGTGAGCCACTTTACGCAAATCGGCGAAAGCTGGGAGCTGCGCATCATGGCGCCCACCGACTTGGCCAAGTACTTGGCCTACAAGGGCTCTATCACCATCAACGGGGTGAGCCTGACCGTGAACCGTGTGCAAGACTTCTTCAACGCGGACGGCCCCCTGGGCTTGCGCGGTTCAGAAGTCAGCATCAACCTCATTCCTCACACCGTGGACAACACCGCTTTGGGCTCGCTCAAAACGGGCAGCACGGTGAACCTCGAAATTGACACCGTCGCCCGCTACGTTGAACGCATGTTGCGTGTTGACGCCTCGTTGGGTGACGCTGCCGCATTGAAAGCCAACCCATGAGCACCGCCAACGCATCGGGCAAAGCACCCATCGCTTCCCCTGTTCCTATCTCCCCCGTCGAAGACATCGTGGCCGACATGAAGGCCGGTCGCATCGTGATCTTGGTGGACGAAGAAGACCGTGAAAACGAAGGCGACTTGGTACTGGCGTCTGACCACGTCACCCCCGACGCCATCAACTTCATGGCCCGCTTTGGCCGTGGCTTGATTTGCCTCACGCTCACCCGCGAACGCTGCGAATACTTGAAGCTGCCACCGATGGCTGCACGCAATGGCACGGTCTACAGCACCGCGTTCACCGTGTCCATCGAAGCGGCTGAGGGCGTGACCACCGGCATTTCTGCCGCAGACCGCTCACGCACCATCGAAGTGGCCGTCGCCAAAGCAACGAAGCCCACTGACTTGGTTCAACCTGGCCACGTATTCCCTCTGCAAGCGGTCGACGGCGGCGTGCTGATGCGCGCCGGTCACACCGAAGCCGGTTGCGACTTGGCCGCCATGGCCGGTTGCTCGCCCTCCTCTGTGATTTGCGAAATCATGAAAGACGACGGCACCATGGCCCGCTTGCCTGATTTGCAAATCTTCGCCGCCGAACACGGCTTGAAAATTGGCACTATCGCCGACCTAATTGCCTACCGCAGCCGCAACGAGTCTCTGGTGCACAAAGTCAGCTCGCGCGTCATGCACACGGCACACGGCGAGTTCACCGCCAACGCCTACAAAGACATGACCAGCGGCGATGTGCACATGGCCCTCGTCAAAGGTAAGTGGAACGCCAACGCTGAAGTGCTGGCCCGCGTTCACGAACCGCTCTCGGTGCTCGACGCACTCGAACCCAACCGTGTCATGCACTCCTGGGGTTTAGATGCAGCCTTGGCACGCATTCACGCCGAAGGCACTGGCGTGGTCGTGTTGCTCAACTGCGGTGAAAGCGGCCAACAGTTGCTCAACCAATTTGATGGCACCGCCCGCTCAGCCCACGGCCCCGAGCGCGGGCGCATGGACCTGCGCAGCTATGGCGTAGGCGCACAAATTTTGCGCGACTGCGGCGTTCAAAAAATGCGCCTCATGGGCAACCCACGCCGCATGCCCAGCATGACGGGCTACGGACTTGAAATTACGGGCTACCTCTCCAAAGAATAAAACCACAAAGAATAAAAATCATGTTTGTCTCTAACCTCGCCACCACCACCACGCTCGACGGCAGCGCTTTGAAAATTGGCATCGTCCAAGCGCGCTTCAACGACGACATTACCACCGCACTGGCTGCTGCTTGCATCACCGAACTCAAAGCCATGGGCGTGGCGGATGACCGCATCACCCACGTGCATGTGCCGGGCGCACTCGAAGTGCCCTTGGCATTGGCCGCGCTCGC
>CANCGU010000291.1 GCA_947377705.1 Comamonadaceae bacterium | reverse complement strand
CGCTAATCTGGCAGGACGCTTTGTCCTGAGCTCAGCCAGTTGGCGGCGCAAGTTTGTACCCTAGAATTAGGTCATCAAATTCAAAAGGGTTCTCATGCGCAAATTTTCATGCAAGGTCGCTTTGGTTTGTGCGGTCGCACTCTTTGCCGTTCAAGCGCATGCGCTGGACAGCACCACACGCAACGGCACTGTGCTGGCTGTCGGCTTGCCGGTTTTGGCGGCAGGTTTGAGTTTGGCAAACGACGATACCGTGGGCCTGGTTCAGTTGGTCAAGTCAGAGGCGGTCACGGTAGCAATCGTGGAGGTCTTGAAGTCCAGCACGCACGAGATGCGCCCGGATGGCAGCGACAACAAGAGCTTTCCTTCTGCACACGCGGCGGTGGCTTTCTCGGCCGCGCAGTATTTGCAAATGAAAGGCGGCTGGGAATACGGCGTCCCCGCTTACTTGGCGGCCAGCTATGTGGCCAACAGCCGTGTGGAAGCCAATTTGCACCACTGGCGCGATGTGATTGCTGGCGGCGCGACGGGTGCTTTGACCACTTACTATTTCACCGATGACACACGTGGTCGTCGTTTCGGTATGTCGTTCACGGGCCGATCTGCTGCATTGCAGTTTCAGCAAACACTGAACTAAGCTCCCTCCGTCAATGTCTTATCTTGTCAGGCGCTTGCGCAGCATTCGCTTTGCTTTACAAGGCCTGAAGTCGTTGGTGCATACCCAGCCAAATGCCCGTGTTCATACGCTAGCGTCGGTGCTTGTGTTGATGGGCGGAGGCTACTTCAATGTCTCTCGGCTTGAATGGGCCTTGTTGATCGGCGCGATGGGGGCGGTCTGGACGGCGGAGGCTTTGAACACCGCCATCGAGTGGGCGGTTGATTTGGCTTCGCCCGATCACCATGTGTTGGCAGGTCAGGCCAAGGATGTGGCGGCAGCGGGCGTCTTGCTCGCCAGTTGCACTGCCGTGGTGATTGGGTTGTTGGTGTTCACGCCCTATTTTGTGGCCCTAGTTGGCCTTAGTTGACGCTAGCCTGAGCTAGCCGAGTTTCTTCAATAAGCTTCTAGCAGGCGCCCCAAATGCTGTTTGTGCTCGGGCGCCGCGTAGGGCGATAGCAGCCCCAGCACGTGTTTGGCCCCTTTGAGTAGCGATTGCTGCGCGCTCTGTGGCTCCAGCGCATGACGTGGGTCACGCACGTATTCGTAGCTCAGCCACCACGTCAACATCACCACCATGTGCGTGGCAGTCAACTCGCGCTCGGAGGCATCCATCACCAGCGCTTTTTCGTGGTTCAGGCTATCTAGCAGCGTTCGAAAGGCGGTGGTTTTGTGCAGCAAGACATCTTTGACGTGCGTTTCTAAACGACGGTTTTTGCTCAGCAAATCGTTCAGGTCGCGATAGAGAAACCGGTATTGCCACACCAGCTCAAACAGCGTGTGCATGAAAAACCAAGCGTCTTCGATGTCGCTCACCCCAGGGGCGGCTTCCAGCAATTCGTGCAGCGCGGTTTCGTAGCGGTTGTACAACGCGGTGACCAGCTCCTCTTTGGCTGGGTAGTGGTAATACAGATTGCCGGGGCTGATGTTCAGCTCGGACGAGATCAGCGTGGTCGACACATTGGGCTCGCCAAAGCGATTGAAGAGGTCGAGCGTGACCTCCAAAATTCTTTCAGCCGTGCGGCGTGGGGCTTTTTTGGCCATGGTGCTTAATCGGGGTCAGAGTTATTGGGGTCAGAACCCAATTATTTCTGAGCCGTCTTTTTGGCGGCCGTTTTTTTTGTAGCCGGTTTTGCCGCGGCTTTGGATTTTTCGGTGCCCAATTGCGCTTCGAGTGCTGCCACGCGCGCATGCAAGGCCTTCATCTCTGCTGCAGAAGGCAAGCCCAAGCTGTGAAGCGCTTTGGCCACGCGGTCTTCAAAAATACCTTCCAACTTGCCCCACTGGCCTGTCGCGCGCTCGTTCATCGTGCTGGCCGCTTGACTGACCTTTTGCGTTGCTTCGGCCAGCTTTTCTTCGGCCGTCGTTTGCGCTTTGCGTTGCAAGGTGATGCCGTCGGTGACTAATTTTTCAAACGCCTTGGTGCCGTCTTGCTGCGCCTTCGCAAACGCGCCCAAGCCAGCCAACCAAATTTGCTGGGCTTGCTCTTTGACGTTGTCGGTCATGGCGGCTGGATCAAACGGGTTTTTGGTGGGCATGCAGGGCTTTCAAAGTTCAAATGAAAGCATCACTTTAACGCCTGCCGTGCGCGATGACAACGCTGACAAACACGCGCCAAGCTTGCTTTAAAAGGGTGGAAGTTTGGTTTAAGATAAGTGCTAATTGTTTTGATAAAAAAATGAACGAAGAAAAAACAGCGGTGACAGAGTTGGCCAAGCCAGCTTGGTACGTGGTCCACACCAAGCCCCGTAACGAAGCGCGTGCATTGGAGAACCTGCAAAACCAAGGCTTTGCGTGCTTCTTGCCCACCATGTCGGTAGAAAAACGCGTGCGCCAACGTGTGCAGCACGTGGTGGTGCCTATGTTCAGCCGTTACTTGTTCATTCAATTGAGTGACACGACGCAAAACTGGGCCCCCATCCGCTCAACCTTGGGGGTTTGCAAGCTGGTGAGTTTTGGCAACCAGCCTGCCAAAGCGCCCGAAACTTTGATTGAATTTTTGCGTCAGGCACCGGCCCAAGAAGTGGCGCGTTTGTTTGCCGTGGGCGACGCCGTGCAAATGTTGGATGGCCCACTCAAAGGCTTGCAAGGCACCTACCAAGCGCATGATGGCGAGATGCGCGCCATGGTGTTGGTGGACTTGCTCGGGCAGCCCCAAAAGCTACGTATGGCTTTGGACACCTTGATTAAAATAGAAGCGTGAATAAAACTAAGAGTTATCCGCAACACGTTGCGATCATCATGGATGGCAACGGGCGCTGGGCTAAAAAACGGTTTATGCCACGCACCGTGGGGCACGCCAAAGGAGCAAGCATGGTGCGTGACATGGTCAAAGCATGCATCGACAAAGGCGTGAAATACCTCACTGTTTTTGCCTTCAGCACCGAAAATTGGAAGCGCCCTGAGGAAGAGGTGTCTACCTTGATGGAGCTGTTTGTTCAGTACCTCAAAAAAGAAATCAAAGACATGCAGGCCGAAGGCATCCGCTTGAGCGTCATTGGCGATATTTCTCGCTTTCCGCAAGAGCTGCAAGACAACATTCGTGAAGCCATGGCAAGCACAGCCACCAACACGGGCATCACCCTGACCGTGGC
>CANCGU010000290.1 GCA_947377705.1 Comamonadaceae bacterium | reverse complement strand
GCATGGGTGGGCTTGACCGAAGACCAAGCCAAAGCGCAAGGCATCAAGGTGAAAAAGGGCTTGTTCCCTTGGACCGCCTCGGGCCGCGCCATTGCCAACGGCCGCGACGAAGGCGTGACCAAACTGCTGTTTGACGATTCACCCGAGGCTCACGGCCACGGCAAGATTTTGGGCGGCGGCATGGTGGGCACGCATGCGGGCGACATGATTGGCGAGATTGCTCTGGCCATCGAAATGGGCGCAGACGCTGTGGACATTGGCAAAACTATCCACCCACACCCCACGCTGGGCGAAAGCATCGGCATGGCGGCAGAAGTGGCGCATGGTAGCTGCACGGACTTGCCACCTAGCAAGAAGTAAACGCCTCGCGCTGCAAATAAAGAAGCCGCCAACCTGAAAGGGGTGGCGGCTTCTTTTATGGAAGATTGATTCTGTTTTTTTATTGCAGTGCTTGCAACACCGCTGTTGGGTTGCGATCAATCACATTGAGCAACACCAGCGAAGCACCGCTGGGTGAACGGTCACCGCGCTCCCAATGGCGCAATGTGGCCACTGAAAAACCAAAGCGAGCTGCAAATTGTTCTTGTGTCAGGCTCAGGCGTTGGCGCAGGTTTGACACATCGACCGCGTGTGGTTGATACAGCTTCACACCAGAGGTTTTGGTGTCTTTGGTTTTGGCGTGCGCAACGGCTTCAGTCAAACCCTGTTTGATGCTGTTGAATGCATTTGTCATGTGTTTTCCTTTCACGATTCAAACCAAATTTGCACCAGCAAATCGACCAGTTCTGCCAACTCATGACGCTCAGCTTTGCTGATGTTGGCACGTTCATTTTTTGCAAACAGTGTCAGCAGGTAAAGCGGCATTTGTTCACTGTGAACGTAATAGATCACGCGCACACCGCCTGACTTGCCCTGTGCGCCTCGTCCCCAGCGCAGTTTGCGAATACCGCCTGTGCCCTCCATCAAGTCGCCCGCTTTCGGATGCGCAGCCAAGTAGTTGATGATGTCTAAGCGCTCAGATGCACTCATCAGTTTCTCAGCGCGACGTATGTATTCGGGCAGCTCTGCGATGGTGAGTAGAGATTTCATTCTAATCCAATGGATTAATTTAACAAGTCTCTATGTTTACTCGATCAGTTCTTTTAGCGGCCCTGTGTGACTCGTGAGAAGAGCGATAAGCACTCTCGCTTCAGGAAACCTATGCATACGTGACGAACAGTTGCGCGATTACATAGGGACAAATTGTCCCTACCTAGTCTTGGCTAATCGCCGCATTTCATGCGGTGATTAGGCAGCGTATTCACCGCACTCAATGCGCCCCGAGGTAGCACCCCTCAGCCCGCTCGCCATCCGCTTCATCACCTTCTTCGCTGCACAGTGCGGCAATCAAGGCAAGGTCGGCCACTTGGCCGGGTAGCAATAGCTCTTCATTGGTCCAGCGCTTGACCAAGTGGCCATTGGCCACGCCGCCGGTGTGTGGGGCTTGGTAGGCGCGGCGGTGTTGCATGGTTAGCCGGCTGTTGGCGTTGGCAATAAAGCGACTTTCGCCCAAGGCCCAAGGTTCAAAGTAGGCATTGGCGGCGGCATCGACTTGGCGAAAGTAGCTGCGTGCGCCTTCGGCGTTGAGCTTTTTGCGCACGGTGCGCGTGATGAGGCCTTGCAAGTGGTCTAGCGCGGCGTAATCCATTTGGCTCAAGGCTTCAGGGCTCATGTCTTGTGTGGCCAGTGCCGCTATCTTGGCCAATTCGGCGGGTAACTCGGTGGCTAAGACTTGCACCATGGCTTTGACCACATCGCGGTGGGGTGCTACGGCGGTGGCCACGCCGCGTGTTTGCGGCTGGATGGGGCAGCGAATTTCCACAAAGCGCGGTTTGACGGGGCCTGTGCATCCGTCGTGGTGGTAGTACTCGCCTTGGCTCAGTCGCCCTTTGCTAGAGCGCCCGCGCACGTCGCGGTAGGTGGGGTGTTGGGTGTGCACGTTCAGGCACACCACCAAACCCGTGGCATCGACCAGCTTGTAAAAGGCTTCGCGCCATTCGGGCAAGAGCAGTTTGTCGTGTAGGTAGTCGGTGGGGGCTTGTGCCTCATGGCCCTTAAAGTCTTTTTCTTCGCCTTCAATCACCAACACAAAGGGCTTGGGTCTGCGCACGCGCCACAAGGCGTTGGCAAATTCCAGCACCGAGTTGGCATGGGCAGAGTGGGGTGCGGCGCTGTGGGCCGTGGGTTCGGACATGGAGAAGTTTCAGTTGAGGCGGGGTTCAGATCGTGAGCTCATCACTGCGCCAATTTTAGGTCTTCCTCACTTGCGCACTGCGGGCACTTCGATAGCCAGGCCTTCTCCGCGCCACATCAGGTAGAGCGCGAGTTGCCGCATTTCTGTGGCCCCCCATGGCGGCAGTTCGGCCCGTATGCCGCTGTAGCAGCTGCGCAGGCGTCGCTCCAGCGAGCCAAGCTTTTGCCACTCCAAGCGATACACGGGGTAGCCGTTGGGTTGGCCTTGGCTGAGCGGGTCTACATACAAGCGTTGGCTAAAGTTTTGGTCATGGCATTGGGCGCACGACAGGTTGAGCTGCCCCTGGCGTTGGTTGAACAGCGCCGCACCTTTTTGCCAATGCTGTTTGGCTGCACCGGTGATGTTCACATGCAGCGGCTGGCCTTGGGAGGCTTGCGCCACCAGCAGGGTGAGGCTCAGCATCGCATCTGATTCAGGCTCTAAAGATAGTTTTTTTTGGCGTTGGGTGGTGCATTGGTTGATACGGTCTTCCACGTTCATCAGGCGGCCATTGCGGGCGTCTATAGCGGGGTAGCGTGTGGCAACACCTTTCATACTTTGGCTGGCTTCGCCGTGGCAACTGAAGCACGATGGCCCTTTGCCGTTGCCTTTGCCGTCGCCGGTTTGACGCCAAAGGGTTTCGCCAAGGCCGAGCCACAGTTGTGCGGGGTTGGCAAAGGCATCGGCTTGCAGGGCTTGCACGTCCTTGCCTGAGAAATGCAGGCCCGATTGCAATTGCGACAAAGGCAGTGCGCGGGTGGGCGGTGTTGGCTGTGCCCATGCGCCGTGCAGCGTCAAGCACATGAGTGCAGCCAGTCGCCATGCCGTCATGGGGCTCACCGTGGTGGGGCTGGCAGTACCGCCATGGTTTGTTTGTATTCGCCGCGACGGCCACGGTCGTCCACCCATTCGACATGCATCTCTGCGGTTTCGGTGGCGCGTACAAAAAACTCAAACAAGGGGTTGGCTGCTATGCCGGATGAGGGTTCGACCCGCAGCA
>CANCGU010000289.1 GCA_947377705.1 Comamonadaceae bacterium | reverse complement strand
TGCGAGGCTGCAGGCTTGCCCAAACTAGCCTCAACGCAAATGCATAAGCGCAGCACGCATGAAGCGATTGCCCAGTTTTTGACCACACAAACACGCGCACAACTCGACAAGCTGGCGAGCAGCAAAGACATTCCACTGCACACGCTGCCGCGTTAAATCCCGCTCGCATGAGCGGCGTTCACTTAATTCAAGTGACGCAATGGGTGCGCAGACGCAGGCCAAGGACTTTCAAAAAACGGCTGCACCATCTCGGGGGTCACATCGGCAATACGCGCAGGCTGCCATTTTGGGGCATGGTCTTTATCCACGGCTAAAGCACGAATACCTTCCACCGTTTCGCTACCCACACCTCTGCGTGACAGGTGGTCGGTCTGAAAACAATGCCGCACCAAGTCGCGCTCCATGCGCAGGTCTTGCGACAGTGTCATGTGGCGCCCGCGTCGAATTTGCTCTAGCGTGACGCACAACATCAAGGGTGATTGATGGTGCAAGGCCTTCAAGGTTTGGACTGACCACTCATTGGCACCTTGCAAGGCCTGCTCAATGGCCGCAACGGTCGCCAAACCGAACACCTTATCTATCGGCGCGTTGTGCCATGCCGGTATTGCCGCCATGGCTTGCACCGTACTGACTTTGCTTTGTTCGCGCAACCAAGCCAGGACAGCCTCGCCACTGGCCCAGTCTTGCTGACGCAAACCATCCCACAGCACAGGCAATTCGGAAGAGTTCACACACACATCGGCCAAGCCCGCGTGCAACGATTCACCACCGTGCAGCACATGGCCTGTCAGCGCCAAATACTCCCCCAGATGACCCGGACAACGGCTTAAAAAATAGCCGCCGCCCACATCGGGAAACAAGCCAATGTGCGTCTCGGGCATGGCCATTTTGGTTCGCTCCGTCACCACCCGCAAAGCCGCGCCTTGGCTGATGCCCATGCCACCGCCCATGACGATGCCATCCATCAACGCGATGTAAGGCTTGCTGTAGTTTTGAATCAAATGGTTGAGGCTGTATTCCTCGGTAAAGAAATCTTCCAAGGTGGCATCACCGCTCAGGGCGGCTTGATGGAAGTAACGAATATCACCACCTGCACAGAATGCGCCAAAGGGCCCTTCATTGTTGCTACCGCGAACCACCACCGCTTGGATGCGGCTATCGTCTTGCCACTGCTGCAACACATGGTGGAGTTCACGCACCATGGCCAACGACAAAGCGTTCAACGCCTTGGGGCGGTTCAGCGTGATGAACCCTAAATCACCAACGCGCTCGGCGTGAACCTCAGGGGTGTAAGTTGACATGCGCAAATTCTCCTCGTAAAAAAGCCGAGGTCACGACCTCGGCTTTGATGCAATACCTGTGCTTACTTGTTGCGCTTGCGCTCGTGCTCTTTCAAGTAGCGCTTACGCAGACGCACGCTCTTAGGCGTGATTTCGACCAACTCGTCGTCTTCGATGAATTCCACACCGTACTCCAGCGTCAAATCGATAGGAGGCGTGATCTTGATCGCGTCTTCTTTGCCAGACACACGGAAGTTGGTCAACTGCTTGGTACGCGTGGCGTTGACCACCAAGTCGTTGTCACGGCTGTGGATACCCACAATCATGCCTTCGTAAACGGGATCGTTGGCCTTCACAAACATGCGGCCACGGTCGTCCAATTTGCCCAAGGCGTAGGTGAAAATTTCACCGTCGTCCATGGAGATCAACACACCGTTCTTACGACCACCGATGTCACCTTTGTGTGGCTCATAGCTGTCGAAGATGTTGGAGATCAAACCGGAGCCACGGGTCAAGTTCAAGAACTCGTTGGTGAAACCAATCAAGCCACGGGCAGGAATGCGGTATTCCAAACGTACGCGACCACGGCCATCAGGCTCCATATTCACGAGTTCGCCTTTGCGCTCGCCCAAAGCTTGCATGACGCCGCCTTGGTGACCTTCTTCGATATCGGCCGTGACCAATTCGATAGGCTCATGACGCACACCATCGATATCGCGGTACACCACGCGCGGCTTAGACACAGCCAATTCGTAACCTTCACGGCGCATGTTTTCCAACAAAATCGTCAAGTGCAATTCGCCACGGCCTGCCACGTCAAACACGCCTTCTTCGTCGGTTTCTTTGACGCGCAAGGCCACGTTGTGTTGCAGTTCTTTTTGCAGACGGTCCCAGATTTGACGGCTGGTGACGTACTTGCCTTCACGACCGGCCAAGGGGCTGGTGTTCACGCAGAAGTTCATGGTCAAGGTGGGCTCGTCAATCTTGAGCATAGGCAGCGGTGCTGGGTTCGTTGGGTCTGTCACCGTCACGCCGATATTCAAATCAGCAATACCGTTGATCAACACGATGTCGCCAGGGCCGGCTTCGGTGGCTTGAACACGATCCAAACCTTGGAACTTCAACACTTGGTTGATACGGCCTTTGATGGCTGTGCCATCGGGGCCTTCCATGACCAACACGTCCATCATGGGCTTGATGGTGCCTTGGCTGATACGGCCTACACCAATACGACCCACGAAGGTCGAGAAGTCGAGCGCAGAAATTTGCAATTGCAAAGGAGCGGCAGGATCACCTTGTTGAGGTGGGACATGCTTCAACACGGTGTTGAACAAGGCTGACATGTCAGGACCCCACTGCTCACCGGGTGCGCCCTCTTCAAGCGACGTCCAGCCGTTGATACCCGAGGCGTACACCACGGGAAAATCGAGTTGTTCGTCGGTTGCGCCGAGTTTGTCGAACAAGTCAAAAGCGGCGTTCACCACTTTATCTGGGTTCGCACCGGGCTTGTCCACTTTGTTCACCACGACGATCGGCTTCAAGCCCAAAGCCAAAGCTTTCTTGGTCACGAAACGGGTTTGAGGCATGGGACCTTCTTGCGCGTCGATCAACAACACCACGCCGTCGACCATGGACAAGGCGCGTTCCACTTCACCACCGAAGTCCGCGTGACCGGGGGTGTCCACGATGTTGATGTGTGTGCCTTCCCAGCTGACGGCACAGTTCTTGGCCAAGATGGTGATGCCACGCTCACGTTCGATGGCGTTGTTGTCCATCACGGTATCGACCACTTTTTCGTGGTCGGCGAAGGTGCCTGATTGACGCAGCAGCTGGTCAACCATGGTGGTTTTACCGTGGTCAACGTGGGCGATGATGGCGATGTTGCGAATTTGCTTACTCATGCTTCTCTCTTCCTTTATGCCTGCTGGACCAGCAGGGGCTGGTTGACAGGCGATCTTTCCAAAATTTGTTGAATTTCAAGGGGACTCAACAATCGTCCCGGA
>CANCGU010000288.1 GCA_947377705.1 Comamonadaceae bacterium | reverse complement strand
TGGCGTGCCAAACCATCGGTAATTTGCAAACGCTCAATCACGGTACGGCTCAGCCAGCACCCTGCATCGTATTCGAAGCCGATCACCGATTCGACCGCCTTTTTGTTCAGCATGTCGTAGTTCACGCGCGCCACGCTGTACCAGCGGCCTTCGCCTAAACCACGACCTTGGCCATCGCTGCCATCAGCACCGCCCCACAAGTCGTGCAAGGGCCATTGCCAGCCGACGTCGAGTTGTTGCGACACAGGTGCGGCCGACTCGTCGTTTTCAGTGCGCCATGCGGCATTGATGACACGGTAGGGGCCGGGGTTGTAGCGCCCGCCCACCACGCGGCGCATGAAGTTATTGGTTTTTGGGTTGTATTGCACGGTGGAGTCGACGGCCCAAGCGCGCGACAGGTTCAAGCTGGCACCGGCCAGCACATCACTGATACCGGCCTTGGCGGTGGGGTCATCGGGCAAGGTGATTTGTTGCTCTTGCATGCGCACACGTTGTGCAATGCCAAAGCGTGCGCCTTCTGCGCCCGTTTCTGGGTCAATGAAGCGCGAGGTGGCACCCAAGGTGAGCAACTTGCTGTCAGAGATGCGGTCATGACCGCCAAAAGCGTTCTCGGTGAAGATGCTGGCGAAGTTGAAGGCATTGCCACCCGAGTCGTAGTTGGGCAAGTAGTTTTGATTGCGATAGGGGGTGTGCACGTAGAACACGCGAGGCTCTAGGGTCTGCACCCAATCTTTGCTGAACAGACGGTGGCTGCGTTCAAAGGCCATGCCCGCATCGACGCTAAACGTCGGCACGGTCACGCTGGCGCTGGTTTGCCCTTGGTGGCCGTTGTAAAACAGCGTGTTGGGCAAGCCCCCTTCAAATTGGTAGCTACGACCATGCAATTGCATTTTGGGGGTGATGTAGCCGTAGGAAGAAATAAAGGGACGGCTGAGTTGCGCCACCGACACCGCACGGTCTGCGTTGGGTGCGCAATTGTTGTAAGTGGCCAACCCGCTGGTGTAAACATTGGCGCAATCTTCGGTGCGCACAGATGAAAAACGGGTGAAGTCGCCATCCACGCTGAAATCAAATCCACCCACGTTGAAGCGCTGCAAGCGAGCCGTGAGTTGTGGCAAACGGTCAAACGGTGGCGTGATGCGGTTGTTCACATTGGCCAAGTCTTGCAGGGTTTGCCACTTTTGAGCGCGCATGCCGGTGGTGATGAAACCATCGGTCCACGACAGACCGGCATCGCTTGATAGCAAGCGTTGAATGCCCGAGCTGTTGCTCATTGAAAAGTCTTTCCAGTAATCGTCATCACTCACGCGGTTGACATTCAGGGTCAAGCCCAGACCGCCCCCTGCAAGGTAAGGGTTGATCAACCCGTTGTGTGTGTAGTTCATGCCCCAGCGCCGCGCGTCATTGCGAAGCTGGTCTTTTTCCATGTAATCAAACCGCATCACCCCTTGAAACGGGGGTTGTGGTGCCGTGCCCTCTAAGTAGCGAAACTCGGTGCCTAAATTGAGGCCGCGTTTGCTCCAATACGTGGGATAGAACGTCATGTCGCGGTTGGGCGCCAAGTTCCAGTAGTAGGGCTGTGTGTATTCCAAGCCACCAATGTTGTCCACGCCAATGTTGGGCGGCAAGAGGCCCGACTTGCGCTCATCGTTGAGCGGAAATTCCACCTCTGGTACAGGCAGGATGGGCACGCCCTTGAAGCGCACCGAGGCGCCTTCGACCAAGCCAATGTTGCGATCACTGTCGATGGAAATCTTGTCGCCTTTGAAGAACCAATCAGGCATCCAATCGGGCCCGGGCTTGCGCTGACAGGTGGTGAAACTGGCGTTGTGCATCACGGTGTGTGCGGGGTCTACAAAATCAATGCGGTCTGCATTGCCGTAGGCGTTGTTTTTCAGGAGCCGGTAGTTGGGCTGTGTGAAAAAGCCTTCAAAGGCGTCCAGGTGCAAATCGAGGGCCGGGCCTTGGTACACATTGCCAGACTGGTTGATGTAGACATGGCCGCGAGCTTGGGCGAGATCATTGACTTGGTCGTAATCGATCTTGTCGGCTTTGAGCAACAGCTCACCACGGCGCAAAACCACTTGGCCTTCGAGCACCGTTTGTTGGTTGGTGCGTTCGTTGAGCGTGTCACTTTGCACATACGTGGGCAATTGCTTGCGTGTTTCAGACGAAATGCCTTCTTGCAGCAAGCTGCTGGGCCTTAAAACCAAGGGCGTTCCCGTGGCCGTTTGTGCTTGTGCGCTGATTTGGCCGGCCAGCATGCCCATCACCAGCCACGACAGGGCGCGAATTTGGCGGTGAAAATCAGGCAACAGCATGAAAACAGGAAGACCTTCGATTGAGCTGCCCCTGAAAACAGAAGCCCGAAAACTCGGGGCAACTTGGGGCCGTTTGTAGAATTTAGATTATCCATGAGCACACCCCCTATTCCCCAGCCTTCGGGCACATCTCTCCAGGCCCCTCAAGGCGCCCCCATCGAATGGGCGCAGCCCGAGCGCCAAGCCGCCTTCCACCAGTGGCTAGACGCCCAAGCGAGCACCCATGGCGTTCTGCCAGCCACCGTGCGGGCCGCCTCCGCCGACGCCAGTTTTAGGCGCTATTTCCGTGTCGACACCGCCAACGGTTCGTGCATCGTCATGGACGCCCCGCCCGACAAAGAAAACTGCGAGCCCTTTGTGCGCATTGCCCGTTTGATGTTGGACGCGGGCCTGTACGCCCCCCGCATCTTGGCGTGGGACGCGCCACAGGGCTTCATGTTGCTGGACGACATTGGCTCGCAAACCATGATGGACGTCATCAACCGCGACGACCCGCAAGCCAACCACGGCCTGTACATGCGCGCCCTCGATGCCTTGCTGACGCTGCAGCAAAGCAGCCGTCCGGGCGTGTTGCCGGCGTATGACGAGGCCTTGCTACAACGCGAGCTGACGCTGTTCCCCGATTGGTACCTCACCCAGCACCGCCAGTTGCAAATCGACGGTACTCAACGCGAGATGTTGGATAAAACTTTCAAGACCATCGTGCAACGCAACTTGGCCGCACCCAACGTGTATGTGCACCGCGACTTCATGCCGCGCAATTTGATGATGCCGCACGACGCGGCAGAAAAACGCTTGGGCGTCTTGGACTTCCAAGACGCGGTTTATGGCCCCGTCACCTACGACATGGCCAGCCTCATGCGCGATGCGTTTTTGACGTGGGAAGAAGACTTTGTGCTCGACGTCACCATCCGCTATTGGGAACGTGCCCGCAAACTTGGGCTGATGGACTTTGACGGTTGGCACAACG
>CANCGU010000287.1 GCA_947377705.1 Comamonadaceae bacterium | reverse complement strand
ACGCTTTACAGCGTACGTGCCACCTCTTTGATTTCGAAGAATTCCAACACATCGCCTTCGACGATGTCGTTGTAGTTCTTGATGGTCAAACCGCACTCGAAGTTTTCTTTGACTTCTTTGGCGTCGTCTTTGAAACGCTTCAAGCTGTCCAGTTCGCCGGTAAAGATCACCACGTTGTTGCGCAACAAACGTAACTTGGCGCTGCGACGGACCAGACCCGAAGTGACCATACAACCCGCAATCGCACCAATCTTGCTGACGCGCAGCACTTGACGAATTTCGGCAGTACCGATGACTTCTTCTTTCTTGTCGGGCGTCAACATGCCAGACATCGCGGCCTTGAGTTCGTCCACAGCGTCATAAATGATGTTGTAGTAACGAATGTCAACGCCGTTGTTTTCGGCCAACTTGCGCGCACCAGCATCGGCACGGGTGTTGAAACCAATGATCACGGCCTTAGACGCGATCGACAAGTTCACATCACTCTCACTGATGCCACCCACTGCGGCGTACACCAACTGAACTTTGACTTCGGCCGTCGACAACTTGAGCAGCGAGGCAGCCAAAGCTTCTTGCGAACCTTGCACGTCGGCTTTGACGATGATGGGCAACAGCTTGACTTCGCCAGACGTCATGTCGGAGAACATGTTCTCCAACTTCGACGCCTGTTGCTTGGCCAACTTGGTGTTGCGCACCTTGCCTGCACGGTAAGTGGCGATTTCGCGGGCACGACGCTCATCGGTCATGACCATGAATTCATCACCGGCTTGCGGCACTTCGACCAGACCTTGAATCTCGACAGGAATCGATGGGCCAGCCGATTTGATGGGCTTGCCGTTTTCGTCCAACATGGCGCGCACGCGGCCATAGGTTTGACCGCCCAAGACCACGTCGCCCACATTGAGCGTACCGGACTGAACCAGCACCGTGGCCACAGGACCGCGACCTTTGTCCAAACGCGCTTCGATCACCAAGCCTTTGGCCATGGCGTCCACAGGCGCTTTGAGTTCCAACACTTCGGCTTGCAAGAGCACTTGCTCCAGCAACTCGTCAATGCCGACACCGGTTTTGGCAGAGACTTCACAGAACGGTGAATCACCACCGAACTCTTCTGGCACCACTTCTTCGCTCACCAATTCGCCTTTGACGCGATCTGGGTTAGCACCGGGCTTGTCAATCTTGTTGATCGCCACCACGATAGGCACACCCGCTGCTTTCGCATGCTTGATGGCTTCTTTGGTTTGTGGCATCACGCCGTCGTCTGCCGCCACCACCAAGATGACGATGTCGGTTGCTTTGGCACCGCGTGCACGCATGGCCGTGAAGGCCTCGTGACCGGGGGTGTCCAAGAACGAAATCATGCCGCGTGCTGTTTCCACGTGGTAAGCCCCAATGTGCTGGGTAATACCACCGGCTTCACCGGATGCAACTTTGGCGCGACGGATGTAGTCCAACAACGAGGTTTTACCGTGGTCAACGTGGCCCATGACCGTCACCACTGGGGCGCGCGTCAAAGATGGGGCTTGATGACCGGAGGCTTCTTCTTCTGTGAAGGCCTCTGGATCGTCCAATGCAGCAACCACCGCTTTGTGGCCCAACTCTTCCACCAAAATCATGGCAGTGTCTTGGTCCAAAGGCTGGTTGATGGTGGCCATTTGACCGAGCTTCATCAATTGCTTGATGACCTCAGAGGCCTTGATCGCCATCTTGTGGGCCAACTCGCCCACGGTGATGGTTTCTGGCACGTGCACTTCCAGCACGCGTGCTTCGACCGCCGCCTGAGGCGCACGGCCATCATCACGTTCACGTTCGCGTCGGCCTTTAGGGCCACCACGCCAGCTGTTGCGGCCCACGCCGCCACTGGAGTCGCCACGTGTTTTGATGGCTTTCTTTTTGGCTTGTTCATCGGCCCAGCTGGACGACAGCTTGGCACTCTTGACTTCTTTGTTACCAGGCGTTGCAGCGGCACCGGCAGCAGCGGGTGCGCCAGGACGTGCGGCGCCGGGCGTGCCTGCTGGCTTGTGCAAGGTCCCCTTGATGGCCTTGGGGTCTGGCACGGGCTCGGGTTTTTTGGCCACCATGGTTTTCTGAGGCGTGCTCATCATCAAGCGAATGGCTTCGGCTTCAGCCAAGGCTTTGCGACGACGCGAGTCCAAATCAGCAGCACGGGCCGTGTCTTCATCGGCGCGGGCTTTGGATGCAGCAGCAGCCTCCACACGGGCAGCTTCAGCGGCGACAGCCTTTGCGTCAACCACGGGCTCAGTCGGTTCGACTTGGGCGACAGGGGCCACAGCGTCTGAGGCCGCAGACACAACCGCCACGGCCGCAGCGGCTTGCGCTTGGGCGGCTTTGGCCGCTTCAGCTTTGGCGTGCTCTTTGGCTTCTTGCTCTTCACGCAAGCGGCGCTTTTCTGCCAATTCTTCTTCTTGACGGCGAATCAGCTCTGCCTGACGACGTGCATCCTCTTCACGACGCGCCAATTCGGCGTGGTCGATCACAGGAGCAGCAGGTACCTCTTCGACCACGGGGGCGTGGGCGGCTGGGGCTTCCATCGCCTCGTCTTCGTCACGCTTGACGAAGGTGCGTTTTTTACGCACCTCCACTTGGATGGTGCGGGCTTTGCCTGTGGCGTCGGCTTGTTTGATCTCGGTGGTCGATTTCTTGACCAAGGTGATTTTCTTGCGCTCAGGCGATGCAGTGCCATGGCTGGCTTGCAAATGGCCTAAAAGCGCTTGCTTATCGCCCTCGGTCAGCACATCGCTGGCCGAAGATTTAGCAACACCCGCTGCCTTGAGTTGCTCAAGCAGGGTGTCAGTTGGTTTTTTGAGTTCGCTGGCAAACTCGGCTACGGTCGTACTGGACATATGTGATTTTCCTTGCCATGACCGTTACTCTTGACCCGTGAACCAATGTTCACGTGCCGTCAAGATCAGGGCTTTGGCCTCTTCTTCGCTTTGGCCAGTGATGGCTGTGAGCTCGTCTACGGCCAAATCGGCCAAATCGTCACGGGTGTGTACGCCGCTCTCAGCCAACTTGGGCAAGAACTCCGCATTCAATCCTTCGAGGTCGCGCAAATCTTGCGAAACTTCTTCGACGCTCTCTTCGCGTGCAATTTCTAGGGTGAGCAGCGCATCCTTGGCACGTGTGCGCAACTCGTTGACGGCATCTTCGTCAAAGCTTTCGATCTCCAACATCTCTTGCAAGGGCACATAGGCCACTTCTTCAAGGCTGGTGAAACCCTCTTCAATCAAGATGTCCGCGACTTCTTGGTCCACGTCCAACTTGGCCATGA
>CANCGU010000286.1 GCA_947377705.1 Comamonadaceae bacterium | reverse complement strand
AGTCGCCTCCTTCATCCGGCCGTCTCCACTGTCACACCTGATTGAGCGCTATGGCAATTGTTGTCAACAAACCCCTCCCCGAATTTGAAGCCAATGCAACAGGCGGCATCAAGGTTACCAACAACTCGCACACAGGCCAAATGATGGTCCTGTACTTCTACCCAAAGGACAACACACCTGGCTGCACCACCGAAGCCATGCAGTTCCGCGACAAGTACAAAGACTTCGTCAAAGCTGGCGCCTTGGTGTTTGGCGTGTCACGCGACAACATGAAATCGCACGACGAGTTCAAAACTAAACTTGAATTGCCGTTCGAATTGATTGCCGATACAGAAGAAAAAATGTGCCACATGTTTGGTGTGGTGAAAAACAAAATCATGTACGGAAAAAAAGTCAAAGGCATTGAGCGCAGCACATTCTTGGTCGGTGCCGATGGCTTGCTGAAAGAGGAATGGCGCGGACTCAAAGTACCAGGTCATGTGGACGAAGTCCTCAAAGCAGTCAAAGCCTTGAAGAAAGCGACTGCCTGAAACAGGTCACTTAAAGCTGTCACAGACCTCGGTTATAGTGGCTCCATGACATTGACAGAAGCGCACACGTTTCACACGACAAGCCGCCTTGGCCTCCAGGCGGCTTTTTCGCTTTTTGAGTCAGTCTTTTGCGTTTCAACTCTTTAAGTTTCATCTATGCCACTGCCTCCTGCCCCAGCCAAACGCGCCGCTTTGTTAAACACTGCGGGTTTTGATACAGCACCCTCCAAGTCACGCAGCACCCGCAATACGACCCCACGACACAAAGAACAAATCGCAGAAGAACACACGCCAACCCCGACGCGCGAAACCGCCGCGCCTCGCGAAAAGCGCGAACCCATACCGGCCTACAAAGGTGAACGCAAAGCGGCGCCAGTGCGCACAGCAACACCCAAAAAGGCCAAGCACACCGGCCCAGCGAAGCTATTTGTGCTTGACACCAATGTACTGATGCACGACCCCATGTGCTTGTTCCGCTTTGAAGAACACGATGTGTTCTTGCCCATGATCGTCCTCGAAGAGTTAGATGGCCACAAAAAAGGGATGACAGAAGTGGCACGCAATGCCCGTCAAACCAGCCGCTCACTGGATGCGCTGGTCGCGTCACACAACGCGGACATCATCACGGGGATCAAACTCGATGGCACGGGACACATTGAGGTGGGGGGACGTTTATTCTTCCAAACCGAGCCCCTCGACTTCACTCTGCCCTCTAGCTTGCCCCAAGGTAAGGCAGACAACCAGATTTTGGGAGTGGTCGAAGCCCTGCGCATCAAGCATGCACCTCGCGAAGTGGTATTGGTGTCCAAAGACATCAATATGCGCGTGAAGGCTAGGGCTTTGGGTTTGGCCGCCGAGGATTACCAAAACGACAAAACGCTCGAAGATGGTGATTTGCTTTACTCCGGCGCCTTGGCTTTGCCAGAAGACTTTTGGACCAAGCATGCCAAGTCGGTCGAAAGCTGGCAAAGCGGCAGCAGCACCTATTACAGCTTGAGCGGCCCCTTGGTACCCGACTTGCATATCAATCAATTTGTGTATTACGAATCAGCCGGTGAGCCCAGCCTGTACGCCCGTGTGACGGAGATTCGCGGTAAAACGGTGGTGCTCAAAACACTCAAAGACTTCACCCACCTCAAAAATGCGGTGTGGGGCGTGACCACGCGTAACCGTGAACAAAACTTTGCGATGAACTTGCTCACAGACCCTGAGATTGACTTTGTCACCCTCACCGGGACAGCGGGCACAGGCAAAACCTTGATGGCCTTGGCTGCAGGCCTCACGCAAGTATTGGACGACCGCCGTTACACCGAAATCATCATGACACGCGCCACCGTGAGCGTGGGTGACGACATTGGTTTCTTGCCCGGCACTGAAGAAGAAAAAATGGGGCCATGGATGGGCGCCTTAGACGACAACCTCGAAGTACTGGCCAAGACAGAGACCAGCGCGGGCGAATGGGGTCGTGCCGCCACGAATGATTTGATCCGAAGCCGTATCAAAATCAAGAGTTTGAACTTCATGCGCGGACGTACGTTCTTGAACAAGTACCTCATCATTGATGAAGCGCAAAACTTGACGCCTAAGCAAATGAAAACGCTGATCACGCGCGCAGGCCCAGGCACCAAGATCATCTGCATGGGCAACTTAGCGCAAATCGATACGCCCTACCTGACCGAAGGCTCATCGGGCTTGACGTATGCGGTCGATCGCTTCAAGGGTTGGCCGCATGGTGGCCACATCACCTTGGCACGCGGCGAGCGTTCGCGATTGGCAGACTTTGCCAGCGAAGTGCTTTAAGACTTAATAGTCGCCACTGTTGTAGCCGCTGGCCAAGCTTTCAAACTTGGTGAGTGGCTTCAAGAAGGCCAGCTTGACGGTCCCAGTGGGACCGTTACGCTGCTTACCGATGATGACCTCGGCCACGCCCGGCTCTTTGGATTCTTTGTTGTAATAGTCGTCGCGGTAGATGAACATGATCACGTCCGCGTCCTGCTCAATCGCACCTGACTCGCGCAAGTCGCTCATCATGGGCCGTTTGTCGGTGCGCTGCTCCACGCTTCGGTTGAGCTGAGACAGGGCAATCACGGGGCATTGCAACTCTTTGGCCAGCATCTTCAAACCGCGCGAAATTTCACCAATCTCCGTCGCACGGTTGTCACCGCCGCTGCTGTTGGAGCCACTCATCAACTGCAAATAGTCGACCACAATGAGGCCTAGCTTGCCGCATTGGCGCGACAAGCGACGCGCGTTGGCACGTAACTCGCTGGGTGTGAGACCAGGCGTTTCGTCGATGTGCAGCGACACATTGCGCAATTTCTCAATGGCTTCTGTCAAACGCGGCCATTCATCATCGCTCAGCTTGCCTGTGCGCAAATGACCTTGGTCTACACGTCCAATCGAACCCACAATACGAACCGCCAACTGGGACGCTCCCATTTCCATGGAAAACACCGCCACAGGCAGACCTTCATTCAAGGCGACGTGTTCGGCAATGTTGATGGCCAAAGCCGTTTTACCCATTGAGGGACGCGCCGCCAACACAATCAAGTCACCAGGCTGCAGGCCTGAGGTCATGCGGTCAAAGTCAATGAAACCTGTGGGCACACCCGTGATGTCGCTCTGGCTGTCCGCCATTTCCTGCACACGGTCCAACAAGTCCACCACCAACTGCGGCATGGCTTGAAAGCCCTGCTTCATGCGCGAGCCTTCTTCACCGATGTTGAAGATTTTTTGCTCGGCTTCGTCCAAGATTTGGGCCACCGC
>CANCGU010000285.1 GCA_947377705.1 Comamonadaceae bacterium | reverse complement strand
CGATGCCGAAATTGCTGCCCACTTAGGTGAAGTGCTTTGGCGCATGAAGCGTCAAGATGAAGCGGTTCAAATTTGGCGCGAAGGCTTGAACGCATCGCCCAATAACGAGACATTGCAAGAAACCCTGCAACGCCTCAAGCCTGCGCTGTGAGCATGCGAGGGGTATCAGCCGCGTTATTCATGGCGAGCTTGATGCTGGTGGGTTGCGCAACGCCAAGTCGCACGTCCCCTCCTCTAAGCGACGAACAAACCCACGCCCCCGAATGGCAAGGCCGCATCAGCGTGCAGGTGCAAGGCGATGCACCCTCTTCAATGAGTGCCAGCTTCCTTCTTCGTGGCGATGCCAAAAATGGCCAACTCAATTTATATTCCCCGCTGGGCACCACACTAGGCGCTTTGCAATGGACACCGCAGTGGGTACAGCTCAGCGACGGCAGCAAACACCAATACTTCAACTCATTGGCCGAGTTGACCGAAAAAACCACCGGAGCCGCACTGCCCATTGATGCCCTCTTTGGTTGGCTCCAAGGCAACGATGCGCAAGCCACGGGCTGGCAAGCGGATTTATCGGCAGTCCCACAAGGCGCTTTGACCGCACGCCGAACGAGCCCCGCACCCGAAGTGACCTTGCGCATCAAACTCGCCCCCTAAATCATGCGCTCGCTCCACCACGTCTTAGCCCCTGCCAAGCTCAACCTGTTTTTGCACATCACAGGGCGGCGTGACGACGGCTACCACTTGCTGCAATCGGTCTTCATGTTGATCGACTGGTGCGACACCTTGCACTTTGATCTGCGCGACGATGGCGTGATTGAACGCGAAGACCTCACCATCGCTCTACCTGCAGACGATTTGGTCATGCGTGCCGCGCAGTCGCTGCAACGCGCCAGCGGCACCACGTTGGGTGCGCACATTGCCATTGAGAAGCACATTCCTGCGCAGGCCGGCATGGGCGGCGGCTCTTCCGATGCCGCCAGCACCTTGCTGGCCCTCAACCGATTGTGGAGCTTGAACTGGCCGCTATCCAAGCTCATGCCGTTGGGCTTGGCTTTGGGCGCAGACGTGCCATTTTTCATGAGCGGCCACAACGCGTGGGTAGAAGGCATTGGCGAGCAAATCACGCCCATTGAATTGCCCGCTGCGCGCTTTGCTGTGGTCAAACCTAACGCAGGTTTGGAGACTGCAAAAATTTTTCATCACCCAAGGCTGCAACGCGCCACGGAAACTGCTACAATGCCGGTCTTCGCTGTTAATCCTTACGGTTTTGGTCGTAATGATTTGCAGCCAGTAGCTCAAGCGCTGTGCCCAGAAATTACCGAAGCCCTTCAGTGGTTAGGCTCTTTCGGATTAAGTCCACGCATGACCGGCTCTGGCAGCGCAGTGTTTGCCCAGTTACTGAGCGGCGTGCTGATTGACTCAGCCCCACACCACTGGCAAATGCGGATATGCAGCAATATGGCAGTTCATCCACAAGCGGGGTGGGCAGCCAGTGAAAGTTAGCGGTTGGTCGCTGCAAAGCGCCTGACCTGTGTAGGGGAGTCGCCAAGTTGGTTAAGGCACTGGATTTTGATTCCAGCATGCGAAGGTTCGAGTCCTTCTTCCCCTGCCAAATTTTTAAAAAGCACAGATGTGCTCGGTTTGCAAGTGACGGCTTATTGCGTCATTGGTCTTGAAGCGAAAGTCATACGTCATCATGTCGAACCACACCCCCGACTTCATGGTCTTTACCGGCAACGCCAATCCCACTTTGGCGGCCGAAATTGCAACCCACCTCGGCATCGAAGTTGGCGCAGCCCATGTAGGCCGCTTCTCTGACGGCGAAGTCACCGTCGAAATCAACCAAAACGTGCGTGCCCGCGATGTCTTCGTGGTGCAAAGCACTTGCGCCCCCACCAACGAAAGCGTGATGGAGTTGCTGATCATGGTCGACGCTTTGAAGCGTGCCTCAGCAGAGCGTATCAGCGCGGTCATTCCCTACTTCGGCTACGCGCGTCAAGACCGCCGCCCACGTTCAAGCCGTGTGCCCATCTCTGCCAAATTGGTGGCCGATTTGCTGCAAACTGCAGGCGTGGCCCGCGTGTTGACCATGGACTTGCACGCGGACCAAATTCAAGGCTTCTTCGACATTCCGGTCGACAACATCTACGCCTCCCCTGTTTTGTTGGGCGACTTGCGCACGAAAAACTATGACGATCTGATCGTCGTGTCACCCGATGTGGGTGGCGTGGTGCGCGCGCGCGCTTTGGCCAAGCAACTCGGTTGCGATTTGGCCATCATCGACAAGCGTCGCCCGAAAGCCAACGTGTCTGAAGTGATGAACGTCATTGGCGACATCGAAGGCCGTAACTGCGTGATCATGGACGACATGATCGACACCGCAGGCACTTTGGTCAAAGCCGCTGAAGTGTTGAAAACGCGTGGCGCCAAGAAGGTTTACGCCTATTGCACACACCCCATCTTCTCTGGCCCTGCGATTGAACGCATTGCCAAAGGCGACGCCCTCGACGAAGTCGTGGTGACCAACACCATTCCTTTGAGCGAAGCGGGCCGCGCCTGCAAAAAAATCCGCCAACTCACCGTGGCCCCGTTGATCGCCGAAACGATCCAACGCATTGCCAGCGGCGAGTCGGTCATGAGTTTGTTCTCCGACCAAGACCAGCTGTTCTAAACAGCCAACGCCGAAGTCGTCGAACATCGACCCGGGCTGCATTCATGCGGCCTATTTTTGAAACTGGAGCCACACTGGTCGCGGTGGGTTCTTACTGGAGTTAATTATGAAATTTGTCGCTTTTGAGCGCGCTAAGCAGGGAACGGGTGCGAGCCGCCGTCTGCGTATCACCGGTCGTACACCTGGCATCGTCTATGGTGGCAACGCTGAACCCGCGTTGATCGAACTCGATCACAACGCTTTGTGGCACGCTTTGAAGAAAGAAGCGTTCCACGCTTCTGTCTTGCAGATGGAACACGCTGGCAAAACAACCGAAGTGTTGTTGCGCAACGTGCAGTACCACCCCTTCAAGCAACTCGTCTTGCACATCGACTTCCAACGCATCGATGCCAACACCAAGATGAAGAAAAAAGTGCCTTTGCACTACTCTGGTGAAGAAAACTCTCCAGCCGTGAAAGTTGACCAATGCTTGATCAACCACATCGCCACTGAATTGGAAATCTCTTGCATGCCAAAAGATTTGCCAGAGTTCATCGCTGTGGACTTGAGCAACTTGACCAAAGGTCACTCCTTGCACGCCAAAGACATCACCTTGCCCGCAGGCGTGACCGTCGTGGCGCCTGGCAACTCCAATCCTGTGTTGGTGGCTGTGGTGGCAACAAAAGCTGAGGC
>CANCGU010000284.1 GCA_947377705.1 Comamonadaceae bacterium | reverse complement strand
GTGGGCTCTGTGCCGCTGCGAATCAAATCCATTTGCCAATCATTCAAAAATCCTTGGCGCACACTGTTTTGTGCGAATTGCAGCAAACCGTCGTAATAGCCTTGTGTGTTGAGCAAGCCAATGGGTTTGTCGTGATACCCAAGCTGGCGCCAAGTCCACACCTCGAAGAATTCTTCAAAGGTGCCAATGCCGCCAGGTAAGGCCAAGAACACATCGGCACGTTCGGCCATCATGTGTTTGCGCTCGTGCATGGTGTCCACCACATGCAATTCGGTGCAGGCGGTGCGGGTGTTTTCTTTGCTTTGCAGTGCTTTTGGGATGATGCCCACCACGCGACCACCCGCATCTGCAGTTGCTTGGGCGACGAGGCCCATCAAACCATTGTTGCCACCGCCATACACCAGTTGGCCGTTGTGCTGGCCAATCCAAGTACCCACTTGGCGCGCCACGTCGATATAGGCGGGCAGGGCGCCGTTGCGTGAGCCGCAATAGACGCAAACGGAAAATGCAGGTGGGTTCATGTGTGTTCAGGTATTGAAGAAGGCAGCGTGAATGGCAGCTGCCCAAACAGCGGTACATAACAAGAGGCTCAGCAAGACAGCGGCACTGCCGGTGTCTTTGGCGCGCTTGGCCAACTCGTGCCATTCTGGGCCAATGCGGTCAATGGCAGACTCAATGCCGGTGTTGAGTAATTCAACTACCATGACGAGCACCACAGTGCCCGCTAGTAAAGCAATTTCTAGCCAAGTTTGGCCAATGTAAAAGGCCAAGGGAACCAAAACGAAAGAGCCAATGGCTTCCTGGCGAAAGGCTTTTTCGTACCAAGCCGCCTTGAGTCCGCTGAGGGAGTAGCCGAAGGCGTGCCAGACGCGATTCAGACCTGTTCGGTGTTTCTGTGGATTTGCACTCATGTGCTAACTGTAATGGCTGAATCTCAGTGGCTAAGAGGCACAGCGCTGACCAAACGTGTTCCCGCGATGGCATCGTGCCAGAACTGGCGTTGCGGGTGAAAGCGACTCAGCAAAGCCCATATCGCAACCCAACCCAAAAATAGGACCACCGTTTCACCAGCGGACAAGCTGAATGGCGCAATGACAGCCAAAGGGGGAATGAACCAAACCCAGCTCAACACATAGCGCATCAACGCACGTTGTTGGCTGATGGCTTGACCGGCTGCATCAACCACGCGGATGTGCCAAGTCTTCATGGCTAGGGTTTGACCTTTATGACCAAACCAGGTGAAGTAAATGCCAATGACCAAAAAAAGAAACGCTTGCAGTCCGTGGCGGTTGTCTAGCGCATGGCGAGACTGGCTGAGTGTGCTGAACAAATAGCCCGAGATAAAAAGCACGCCAAACAAAAGGAGGCCCTCATAAACCCAACAAGCCATACGTCGACGTAGGCTAGGTGCGATCAAATCCGACATCATTGGGGCGTTGCCGTGCTTTCAGACGCGGGGCTCACAGGGGCGATGGTGGTGATGACAGGCGTTGGCAGCAACGTGGCTGGTGCCACTTGGTCTGTGGCGATGCGGGGCAATGTTTTGTTGGAACTGGCCGCCGGCGATGTCGTCAGCTTGGTGGCCGCCACAGGTTTGACGGCAGGTGCAGCCCCTAAAACGGGTTGATTTTGCCGAGCTGCGAGTTTTTGCTTGGCCTCGGGGGAGAGCGCTTGGTAGGCTTCCCACTTGGCTTTTTTGTCTTCTTGCGGCAGTTGCTGAGCCCCTGCAAAATTCAAGCGTGCGGCCGTGCGTTGTTGTGGGCTGAGTGCCGCCCATTCACGCATGCGGCTTTGCAAAGTGTTTTGTTCATCGGCAGACAGCTGTGCAAAGTTTTGCGAGATGGCCAACCACTTGCGTTTGTGAGGCTCATTCATCGTGGGCCACAGCTGAGACAAGGGTGATAGCGCTTGTTGCTGAGACTCCGTCAAATCCATCCACAGGGGACGACCAGGCAGGCTAGGTGCCGTTTTAGCCACGGGTGCGGAGGACGTTTGCGCATAAACCCATGCGTTGTCAAACAGCACAGTACCGCTCAGTAAGAGCAGTGCAGCGAGTTTGGCAGTGATGACGCGTGACAACATGTGTTTTTAGTCTTTGGTGTCGCTGGCGATTGAGCTCTTCAAGAACTGAAGAAAACCAGGATCGGCATAGGCGGCAGGGGGCAAGTCGTCGATGAGCAGGGCCGAGTCAACTTCGGCCAACTCGTTGGCCCGATCATCATCCATGATGTTTTGAATCAGGGCTAAGCCAGCGATCAAGGCAATCAGCGGCAAGAGAGACGCCAAGCGGCTCCAAATGTTGAGGCCTTCGGTGCCACCAAAGTTCAGCAGTGCAGCACCATTTTGGTGAATCACGGAGGTGCTGGTTTGCGAACTGGTTTGTGTTTTCAAGCGAGCGGCAACTGCACGCGTGCGTGCCGCACGCAAACGTTCGGAAATGTCGTGCGGCAGATCAAGGCTGGCGGAATTCAGCTGGGCAGCAATGCGCAAACCAAACTCGTCTTGGGTCTTTGCGGTATGTGTCATGGTTGAATTCCTTTTAATTTGAGCGCTTTGCTGAGCGCCAGAACAGCCCGAGAGCAATGAGTTTTAACGCTTCCTTCTGAGCAACCCATAGCGGCAGCAGTCTCAGAAACGTCTAAGTCCTCCCAATAACGCAGGAGGAAGGCTTCTCGTTGACGTGCGGGCAAATTTTGTATTTCTTCTTCGATTTCGTGAACATTCGCGATGCTGGCGAAGTTGTCTTCCGCACTTTGTGTAGTTTGGCTGTCATTGTTGACAGCCAAAGCCTCTAAAAGGTCGAACTCACCTTCATCTTTGTCTGAATCGAAGTCACTGAAGGTGCTAAACAGGGCTTTGCGCGTTTTGTTGCGCCGAAACCAGTCCAGTGTGGTGTTCGACAGAATTCGATGAAACAACATGGGTAGTTCGCTGGCGGGCTTGTCGCCATAGTGCTCAGCGAGTTTCATCATGCTGTCTTGAACGATGTCGAGGGCCGCTTCGTCATCGCGAACGTGATAAACCGAGCGTTTGAAGGCTCGCTTTTCGACGCTTTTGAGGAAATCTGATAATTCTTGTTCGGTAGCCACTGACGAAGGGTTCAAATTTGAATCGAGCACGATTATGGCACCTGCCCAGGATTTTTGCGTGCTAAAGACTGAATTGCGCTTGTGTTAGTGCCATAATCCCATGTTGCAATTCGACAAAAAAGGCAAACGGGTCTGGGTCCGGCGCGAACCATGCGTCTATGGCTGAAGGTCCAAAGTTTCGATGCTGCCCCACAAGGGTTCGCCAAGAAGCACCCAAGGTTTTTCGTTGACGAAATTCACTCAGGTTAAAA
>CANCGU010000283.1 GCA_947377705.1 Comamonadaceae bacterium | reverse complement strand
TGGCTAACTCGGCATGCATGGCAGGCCAGCCCAAAGCGAGTGCTTGTTGTTCAATCTCTGCGCGCAGCTCGGGTTGGGCGGTGGGTAAGTCGTCAATGCCATCGCGCAAGGCTTTGAGGTAAAGCATGGTGCCGCCCACCAACAGCGGCAGCTTGCCGCGTGCGCGTATGTCGGCCATCAAGCGGCCAGCATCGCGCGCAAATTCAGCCGCGCTGTAGGCTTGCAATGGATCGCGAATGTCAATCAGGTGGTGGGGTACTTGTGCGAGTTCATCTGCACTGGGTTTGGCGGTGCCAATGTCCATGCCTCGATAGACCAGGGCTGAGTCCACACTGATGATTTCAATGGGCCACTGTCGTGCCATGGCCAAAGCTGCGGCAGTTTTACCGCTGGCAGTGGGGCCCACCAAAGCGATGGCGTCGACCGTCCACCCAAGTGCGCAGCTTGAGGTGTCAGTCACGCGGGCCTCCACGACGCAGCACGAGCAACCAAGCGGAGAGTGCCGTGATGACCGACCAAAATGCAATGCTCTGCGCCATGGGGAGTGCCGAACCGTCTTTTGCTACGCCCAGCCAAAGACCCGTGGCAAATGCTGTGGCCATCATCAAGAACCCACCCAAGGCCGAGGCGGCCCCAGCTGCTTTGGGGAACGGCCCCACAGCCCCGCTTTGACCGCAAGACTGGTGAATGCTATGCGCCAAGATGAACAAATAAAACGGGCCCATCAAGCTCAGCACGCTTTGCCAACCCAGCCAAGCATGGATGGCCATCAAGCCACCCCCCACCAAGCTAAACACACCGCCAATCGCAACCGTGTATGTCACGCCAAAACGTGCCAACAAACGCCGACACAGCACGGTGCCTAGCAAATATGTGAAAGACATTGAAAACAGCAGCAATCCATATTCCCAACGCGCCAGACCTAACAAATCGATGAAGACAAATGCAGAAGAAGCTAAGAAAGTGAATAAGCCACCATAAGAGCCAATGGATACACAAGAGAACGCCACGAAAGTGGGGTGGCGAAGAATCTGCCACCACGTTTTTGCCAAAACCTTGACCTGCAGCGCGTGTGGATTCTTCCGGTGCACGGTTTCCTTGAAAAGCAATGCAACCATGACCCAAGTAATTGCCCCAAAGCTCATCACCAAACTCAAAGCAGCATGCCAACTCCATAGGTCTGTCAGCAAGCTGCCCAAAGGTGCGCTGCTACAAGCTAAGAAGCCCAAGCCGGTGAGGGCTTTGGACATCACGCCGGCCCCCGCTTCTGGTGTGTAAAGGTCTCGCACAATGGCGCGCGCGCACATCACCACAGCGCCCATGGCGGCACCTTGCAGGGCGCGCCACACGATCAACTCTTGCATGCTGCTGGCCATGACGCAGCCAAGTCCAGCCATGGTGAAAGCGCCAAGCCCCCACAACAAAATAGGGCGACGACCAAACCGGTCAGACAGAGGGCCCCAAACCAACTGCGAGGTGCCAAATGCCAACAGCAACGCGCTGAGGGTCAGTTGTACGTGTGAAAGCTCTGCGCCAAATTCGCTTTTGATCGCAGGGAGTGCAGGCAAATACAAATCGGTGGCAACAGGCTGAATGCCCAGCAGCATCGACAGCAAAACAATGATGACGGTGTTGGACATCAGCGGCCGCGTAGGAAGAGGGCGTCGAGTTCACGCATCGTCAGTTGTCGCCAAGTGGGGCGCCCATGGTTGCATTGGTCTGAGCGCTCGGTCACTTCCATTTGGCGGAGCAAACCGTTCATCTCGTCCAGCGTGAGTTTGCGGTTGGCTCGCACAGCACCGTGGCAGGCCATGGTGGCCAGCAGCTCGTTGCGTGCGCGTTGCACCACGGTGCTCGCATCGTGTTGAGACAGCTCCGCCAATACGCTGCGAGCCAGTGCCACCGCATCGCCTTGCGCCAAAGTGCTGGGTACGGCACGCACGGCCAAGGTTTTGCTCGACAGTGTGGAGATTTCTAAGCCCAACGCTTGCAGCGCTTCGACGCAAGCCTCGGCTGTGGCCACTTCTTGCGCTGTTGCGGTAAAGGTGGCTGGGATGAGCAGGGGTTGACTGCTGATGCGCTGCGCATCAATTTGTGTTTTGAGTTGTTCATACACGATGCGCTCGTGTGCCGCATGCATGTCGACCAGCACCAAACCCTGGGCGTTCTCAGCCAAGATGTACACGCCATGCAGCTGCGCAATGGCCTTGCCTAAGGGCCAAGTTTCGGGCGCAGCATTTTGTAACGAAGGTGCTGGTGTGTTGGCCGCGCTGAATGCGCTGGGCGCAAAGCTTTGCGCTGTTTGTTCTTCAGCCGCCAAGTGGGTGCGAGGTGTCGGTTGCCACAGGGCGCCCACATCTGACACACGCGTGCCCGCCAGCGGCATGGCCGCTTGTTGCCAATGGGCATTGGGCCAGGCAGGCGCAGTAGGCGGGACAAGAGATGTGCCAACCATTGGCAGCTCGTGGTTTTCTAGCGCATGGGCCATCAGCATGTTGGCGCGTGGCACAGCCAACGCGTTTTCTACTGCGTGACGCACCGCTTGGTGTACTTCACGCCCATCTCGGAAACGCACTTCAATTTTGGTCGGATGCACATTCACATCCACGCGCGTGGGGTCAATCTCCACGTACAAGGCGTAGATGGGCTGGCGATGGCCATGCAACACGTCTTCATAAGCACTGCGTGCCGCATGAGTGATGACTTTGTCGCGCACATAGCGACCATTCACATAGGCAAATTGGTGGTCGGCGCGTGAACGCGCGGCGTCTGGAATGCCAGCACGCCCTACCACGGTGACATGGCCCGATTGGTAATGCACCGCCACTGAGTTTTGTAAAAAGTCGTCACCCAGCACATCGGACAAGCGGCGGTCAAGCGCGCGCTGGTATTCAAGCTGGCGGTCTTCGCCTGATGTCGCGTCGAGAGTTTGGGAGCGCCATTGCTCAACCAATTTACCCTCGTGCCAAATGGCAAAGCCCACCTCAGGGCGGGTGAGGGCGTGGCGCCGCACAGCTTCTACGCAGTGGGCCAGTTCGGTGTTGTCGGTCTTTAAAAACTTGCGGCGGGCTGGTGTGCTGTAAAAAAGTTCTTTCACTTCCACCGTGGTGCCTTGTGCGCGTGCGGCGGGTTGCAGTTCGCCGCTGCGACCATCGAGCAGCATGGCGCTGTCTTGTGCAGCGGTGCGTGACAGCACTGACAATTCCGACACCGATTGAATGGCGGCCAACGCCTCGCCACGAAAGCCCATGGTGCCCACCGATTCGAGTTCGGTCAGGCTGGTGATTTTGCTGGTGGCATGGCGCTTCAAGGCCACAGGCAATTCGGTGGCAGGAATGCCCACACCGTTGTC
>CANCGU010000282.1 GCA_947377705.1 Comamonadaceae bacterium | reverse complement strand
CAAGCCGTGGTGGCCAAAGCCGTGTCACTGGGCAAACTCATGGGCTTGGTCAACTGCGCGGGCGTCGCCCCTGCAGAAAAAACCGTAGGCAAAAACGGCGCGCATGCTTTGAGTAGCTTCACCCGCACCATCACCATCAACTTGGTGGGCAGCTTCAACATGATTCGCTTGGCCTCTGAAGCCATGTGCCATAACGAGCCAGAAGCCACCGGCGAGCGCGGTGTGTTGATCTCGACCGCCTCTGTGGCCGCCTACGATGGCCAAATCGGCCAAGCCGCTTACAGCGCCTCCAAAGGCGGCATCGTGGGCATGACCCTGCCCATCGCCCGCGACCTGGCCCGCAACGGTATTCGCAACATGACCATCGCCCCCGGCATCATGGGCACACCCATGCTGTTTGGTATGCCCCAAGAAGTACAAGACGCGCTGGCCGCTGGCGTGCCCTTCCCTTCGCGCTTGGGCACCCCACAGGACTACGCCAAACTGGCCTTGCACATTTTTGAAAACGATTTGCTCAATGGCGAGGTCATCCGCCTGGACGGTGCGATTCGTTTAGCACCGAAATAAAGAACACGCCAAGTGGGAAAGGCGGGAGTGCCTGCCTAGAATCTGTCTTCTCTCGCTTTTCTGTCACATGGCCATCCCCCAGCACTTCATTCAAGAACTCCTCGCCCGCGTTGACGTGGTCGAGGTGGTGGGTCGTTATGTGCAGCTCAAAAAGGGCGGCGCCAACTTCATGGGCCTGTGTCCCTTCCACGGCGAAAAATCACCGTCGTTTTCGGTGAGCCCCGCCAAGCAGTTTTTTCATTGCTTTGGTTGCGGCAAAAACGGCAATGCCATTGGCTTCTTGATGGAGCATGCGGGCATGACTTTCGTCGAAGCCGTCAAAGACTTGGCACAAAACGTCGGCATGCAAGTGCCAGAAGATGATGCCTCGCCGCAAGACCGCGAGCGTGCAGCGCAACAACGCCAGAAGCAAGCCACGCTCACCGACGTGCTAGAAAAAGCAGGCGAATCATTCCGCAAACATTTGCGCAACTCACCCAAAGCCATTGAATATTTCAAAGGCCGCGGCCTGAGCGGTGAAATTGCCAAACAGTTTGGCTTGGGCTACGCGCCCGAAGGCTGGCGCAGCTTGGCCAGCGTGTTCCCCGACTACCAAGACCCGTTGTTGGCTGAAAGCGGCTTGGTCATCGTCAACCAAGAAGAAGGCGAAGAAGAAAAACGCTACGACCGCTTCCGCGACCGCGTGATGTTCCCCATCCGCAACGTCAAGGGCGAATGCATTGGCTTTGGTGGCCGCGTGTTGTTTGAGGGCACCCCCAAATACCTCAACTCACCAGAAACACCCGTGTTCAGCAAAGGCCGTGAGTTGTATGGCTTGTTTGAAGCCCGCAACGCACTGCGCGACACAGGTTATGTGCTGGTGACTGAGGGCTACATGGACGTGGTGGCCTTGGCGCAGCTAGGTTTTCCCAACGCGGTAGCCACGCTGGGCACGGCCTGCACCACCGACCATGTGCAAAAGCTGTTTCGTTTCACCGACAACGTGGTGTTCAGCTTTGACGGCGATGGCGCAGGCCGCCGTGCTGCGCGCAAAGCGCTAGAAGGCGCGCTCCCCTACGCCACCGATGTGCGCAGTGTGAAGTTTTTGTTCTTGCCTGCCGAGCATGACCCCGACAGCTACATCCGCGAATTCGGCAAAGAGGCTTTTGCCCATTGCGTGACCGAGGCCATGCCCCTGAGCCGCTTTCTCATCGAAGTGGCCCGCGAAGGCTGCGACTTGCACACGGCCGAAGGCCGCGCCCACATGGCCAGCAACGCCAAGCCCATGTGGATGGCCTTGCCCGATGGGGCGCTCAAGCGCCAGTTGCTCAGCGAAATCGCCGAGTTGGCTGACCTTGGCAATCACGAGCTGCAAGACCTATGGATGCCAGCCGCCTCCACAACGGCACCTGCTCGCTCCGGTGAATTTAAAAAATCATCCAAATTCAAACCCCGCGAGTCCTACGCGCCCAAAACCTACAAACGTGGCACACGTCTGATTCCCCAAGGCCGCGCTGACCATGCGGCGCGCGTGCTGCTCTCGCACATGGACCTGTGGGAAGACCTGTCCACCGAGGACCACAACCTCTTGTGCGAGCTGGCACCGCCCCATGGCCCATTGTTCGTGTGGCTAGACCACCAACACCACGAACATGGCAACCAAACTTGGGGCGCACTGCGTGAAGGCCTGCGCGAACACGAGTCAGAGGACTTGTCTCTGCGTGTCATGTCCACCGCCTTCACGCCTTTACTGGACGACGAAGGCAAGCCCATGCCCGAAAGCCTCTCACCCGAAGCTCAAAAGCGCGAAGCAGGCTTAGAACTACGCGGCATCTTGAACAAAATTTTGTTTGAAAGCCTAGACGCGCAAATGAAAGAAGCCATTGCAGAGGCAGCCGCCGATCCCACGGCCATGCAACGCTACAAAGCCCTGTTTGAGCGGCGCAAGCAGCTGGGGCTCATTCCACAAAAACTGGTCGAAAGCCAAGACTGACGCGCTGGCGGCGCAATCAGAGCTGCCATTTTGGGTATAATCCACACTTAGCAAGTGCGACAGCAGCACCTCCGGGCCCGGCTAACCGTGACACAAGCGCACGACTCGCCACCTTACCGCAAGGACTGCATTCCAAATGTTCGCCCAATCCGCTTGCTTCTAGAGGTTCTTTTACTTCACCCCCCTTTTCTATTCCCGCGCCGGGTTTTTGTGGCGCTGTGTATTTGTTTCTTTGATGTCTAGGAGTTTTCATGCCTGTTGACCGCAAGTCCAAGAAGCCTGCCAAGCCTGTGGCTAAGAAGGTGGTTGCCAAACCTACCGTCAAAGCCACGACCAAAGCAGTTACGAAGCCAGTCGCAAAACCCGTTGCAAAAAAGGCTGCCAAACCGGCAGTCAAAACCGCTGCTAAGTCAGTAGCCAAGCCCGCAACGAAAGCCAAGTCAGTGCCCGTATCGAAAACAAAAGCTGCCGCAAAGCCAGCCACCAAAACCGTCGTCAAATCGATCCCAAAAGTTGAGGACACCAAGAAAAAAGCATCGGCCGTAGAAGCCCATGCACCCAAAACTGCTGCAAAAAAAGCCCCAGCCAAAAAAGCAACCAAAGCCAAAGGTAAGAAAGTCAGCGCTGACGACGAAGACCTGAGCGACATTGAAGCCGATCTGGTGGGCGAAGAGCCCGTGGTCGAAGCCGGTGCAGAAAAGGTCAAGCCCCTGCGCATGAAAATCAGCAAGGCCAAAGAACGCGCCTTGATGAAAGAATTCGGTTTGGACGAAACCGTGCTGTCTGAAGAAGACATGCAAAAGCGTCGCCAACG
>CANCGU010000281.1 GCA_947377705.1 Comamonadaceae bacterium | reverse complement strand
AGTGGTTGGTGGCCAACGCTGTTTTTGTTGCTCAGCATCGTCGGGCTGTACGACCTTCAACAGTCACACCATGCCATTTTGCGCAATTACCCCATCATTGGGCACTTGCGCTTCATGCTTGAAACCATCCGACCTGAAATTCGTCAATACTTTTTAGAGTCAGAAACCGAGGCTTCGCCCTTCTCGCGTGCCCAACGCACCTTGGTGTACTCACGCGCCAAAGGTGCGTCTGACAAACGTCCTTTTGGCACACAACTCGATGTACGCGCGGTGGGTTACGAATGGATCAATCACTCGATTGCACCTTCTAAACTGCAAGGCCATAACTTTCGCGTGAAAGTGGGTGGCAAAGACTGCACACAGCCCTACGACATCAGCCTGTTTAACGTGTCAGCCATGAGCTTTGGTGCTCTGAGTGCCAACGCTGTTTTGGCACTCAACCAAGGCGCCAAACTAGGCGGCTTTGCACATGACACGGGTGAAGGCTCCATCTCGCGTCACCACCGCGTTCATGGGGGTGATTTGATTTGGGAAATCGGGTCCGGCTATTTCGGTTGTCGGGATGAAACCGGTCACTTCAGCCCAGAACATTTTGTAGAGAACGTGCGTTCGCCTCAAGTCAAGATGGTGGAGATCAAACTCAGCCAAGGGGCCAAACCGGGCCATGGCGGCGTTTTACCGGGCCCCAAGGTCACAGAAGAAATCGCTGAAGCACGCGGCGTCATGGTGGGCCAAGACTGCGTATCACCTGCGTCTCACAGCAGCTTTTCAACGCCCCTGGAGTTGATGGCCTTCATCCAACAACTGCGCACTTTGAGTGAAGGTAAACCGGTCGGTATCAAGCTATGCATTGGTCACCCTTGGGAATGGTTTGCCATGGTCAAAGCCATGCTGGAAAGCGGCATTCAACCCGATTTCATCGTGGTCGATGGCGCAGAGGGCGGCACGGGCGCTGCGCCTTTGGAATTTTCCGACCACATGGGTATGCCACTGCAAGAAGCTTTGCGCCTGGTACACAACACCTTGGTGGGTGCAGGCTTACGCGATGCCATTCGTGTTGGCGCCAGCGGCAAAATTGTCAGCGCTTTCGACATGGCACGCACCTTGGCATTGGGAGCCGACTGGTGTAACAGCGCGCGCGGCTTCATGTTTGCACTGGGTTGTATTCAGGCGCAAACATGCCACACTGGCAATTGTCCAACCGGCGTCACCACGCAAGATCCGACACGTCAAATGGCATTGGTCGTGCCCAGCAAAGCGGAGCGTGTACACAACTTCCACAGCCACACCTTGGAAGCGTTGCAAGAATTAATGGAAGCTTCAGGCTTGCAAACACCGCATGACTTCACACCGCGGCACATCATGCGTCGTGTCAGCGAAACGCAAACACTGCATCTCTCGGAGTTGGTGGACACCCTTGCACCTGAAACCTTGTTGCAAAGCGATGTCAGCGCTTTGCCTGCTGTCTTTAGTGATTGGCCACTGGCCAGCGCAAGCAGCTTCGCCATGAAGCCAGCTTGACCCAATTCACCTACAGCGCCTGATTACTCAGGCGCGCGTGGGTATTGAATTGGCTTTTCGCGTACGAGAATCGGTGTGGACGCTGCGGCTGCAATGCGCGCCTTTTCAGCAGCCGCTTTTTCAGCAGCTGCCTTCTCCGCGGCTTTGTCGGCAGCGGCCTTCTCAGCAGCTTTGGCAGCACGAGCGGCAGCAGCCCTCTCGGCGGCAACGCGCTCAGCGGCGATTTGCTCAGCCGACTTTTCTGGCTTTTCAGGCTGCATGCGCATGGCCACAGCACGCTCAGCGGCTGCTTTTTGCTGCGCTAAACGCTCAGCGGCAGAGGCCTTCTCAGAGGCCGCAGCAGCTTTTTGAGCATCTGCTGCTGCCTTGGCGGCTTGCGCAGCTTTGTCAGCCGCCTTTTGCGCATCGCCAGCAGCTGTTGTCGCCTTGTCGAGGGTTTTCTCAATGTTCTTAAGTGCCGAAGCTTCTGCGGCGGTCTGTGAACGTTCACGAACTTGCACGGCAGCATTTAAATCAGCTTTGATTTTTTGAATTTCAGTCAACAACACCTGTGTACTAGGTCCCTGCGAAGCGACCGACACAGGAGGTGGCGTACGTGCAGAGGCCTTCTCTGCCACCGATTGCAATTTGGTATCAAACGACTGCAATTTGCTTTCAAGTCCTGTCAGTTGCTTTTGCATGTCTTTGAATTTCAAGTCGCTCGACTTGTTGGCTTCCACCGCCACGACCGTGGGCATGGCGGCCATGCTCTTACCAATTTCTTCTAAGCGCTTGGCCACCTGCGTTTGCGTTGTGATGACCTCGTCTTGCTTTTCGGTAATTTCAGAAAAGTCAGAGTTGGTCTTGCCAATGGCCGTGAGGCTAGCATCCACCTCAATCACACGCTTAGCCATGGCATACACCATGGTGTCGAGTTCTTTGATGGACTTGGTCATCTTCAAAGTAATGGCAAAGAAAATGCCCATTGCTATCAGCAAACAGGCGCAAAAAGCGCCCAGCATGATGCGTGAATGCATCACATTGCGGCGGTTGTTCTCTTGAATTTTCGACACAACGGCGCGCATGGTTGCACTGACGTCTGCCGCAATCGATGCAGAACGGGTAGAGACCTCGGCCGAATCAAGCACCACCGATGTCAGCTCTTCAATCTGACGCGCTACCTCATTGGTATCAAGTGATTGCGATGCAATTTCAGTCAAACGGTCGGCCGTGGCCTCCACGTCCACATCCACGATGGCTTCTGCAGGCGCAACCGCCTCTTCTGGAGTTTTTTGTTCTTCAGCCATATCAAGCCTTTGCCTTGTTCTGTTCATCAAGCCGGTCTAAGCGAGCATTGAGTGTGTGTATTTCGTCCGTGAGCTTGCCCATGCGGACATGTAGCTCTTCAACCCATGTATCGGCTTGAACTGGCGTGTCTTGAATCAGGGACTCCGTTTCGGCAAGATCCGCCTCAGCAAGGGCATCGCCGCACTCCTCAACCAACGTGTCGTCCACCAATTCCGTCAGCGTGGGTACTTGTGACAGGGCTTCGGCTGTCAAGCTTTGTGCGTCCATTGGCAAATCAGGGACCGAGATTTTGGGTAGCGACTCGGGCTGATAACCCAGCTCAAAGGGTGATGGCTCGACCTGAATGCCATCCGTCTCAGGCTCGTCGGCTTGGCTAGATTTGTCGTGTTTTTCGCTCATAAGCTCGTTCCTAGCGTGCGCGTCAGGACTTTGTAAATTGGGTTTTCATCGACTTGCTGCTACGCAACCAGCCTTTGGCCAGCAATGGGCTGGACTGCATGAAAGCATCGGCTTGAGATTTGGTTTCAAAAGGCCCAGCCACCAAAATGACATAACGTTTGCCTGTGTCTT
>CANCGU010000280.1 GCA_947377705.1 Comamonadaceae bacterium | reverse complement strand
TTGTTGCGCTTGCTCAATTTGGCAGACCCGGTGCAGTCCATGTTGATGGCGGGGGACATTGACATGGGCCATGCCCGTGCGCTCTTGGCCCTCGATCGCGGGACACAAATTACCGCCGCAAATCAAATCAGCGCGAAAAAAATGTCTGTGCGCGAAGCGGAGAGTTTGGTGAAAAAGCTCAGTGCCGAATTCAACCTCGTGCCGCAAAAACCCAAGAGCGAAAAGTCACGCGACATCAAGCGCTTGGAAGAAGAGTTGTCTGATTTACTCACCGCACAGGTGGAAGTGCGCGTCAAAAAGCGCGTCAAGCGCCATGGCCGCGTAGAAGAAATGGGTGAGTTGGCGATTCAGTTTGGCTCGCTCGATGAGCTCAATGGGCTCATCGACAAACTGCGCAAACCTTAATCACACAGGGAAGGCCGCTTACAGCGTAAAAATCTTCCCTGGGTTCAAGATATTGTGCGGGTCCAGTGCCAGTTTGATGGTGCGCATCATGTCGACGGCCCCTTCGCCCGTTTCCGTGCGCAAGAAATCCATCTTGTGCAAACCAATGCCATGCTCGCCGGTGCAGGTGCCGCCTAAGCGCAGCGCACGGTGAACCAGCTTGTGGTTCAAGTCTTCGGCGGTGGCGCATTCGTCGGGGTTGTTGGGGTCAATCAGATACCCAAAGTGGAAGTTTCCATCGCCGACATGCCCCACCAAGAAATAGGGCAGGCCCGAGGCATCGGCTTCCACGATCGAATCCAACAAACAATCGGCCAACTTGCTGATAGGCACACAGGTGTCGGTGCTGATGGCGCGGCAGCCAGGTTTGCTTTGAATCGCGGCGAAATACGCGTTGTGTCGCGCCGTCCACAAGCGGGTACGCTCCTCGGGTGTGGTGGCCCATTCGAACGATTGGCCGCCATAGTCAGCCGCAATTTCTTGTACGGTTTCGGCCTGTTCCTTCACGCCCGCGGGTGAACCGTGGAACTCCATCAACAGCATGGGTGTTTCAGCCAGGCCGAGCTTGGCGTAGTTGTTCACCATGCGAATGGTGTTGCCGTCGATCAACTCCACGCGGGCAATCGGCACGCCCATCTGAATCGTCGCAATCGTGGTGTGCACGGCGGCTTCAATGCTGGGGAACGAGCAAATGGCCGCAGACACCGCTTCGGGCAATGGGTAAATGCGCAACGAGATTTCGGTCATCACGCCCAGCGTGCCTTCGCTGCCGACCAACAGGCGCGTCAGGTCGTAGCCCGCGGCTGACTTCTTGGCGCGCGTTCCGGTGCGAATCACCTCGCCGCTGGCAGTGACCACTTCGAGGGCCAAGACGTTTTCACGCATCGTGCCATAACGCACGGCGTTGGTACCGCTGGCACGCGTGGCGCTCATCCCGCCAATGGAGGCGTCGGCACCCGGGTCGATGGGGAAGAACAGCCCTGTGCTTTTGATCTCTTCATTCAGTTGCTTGCGTGTCACCCCGGGTTGAACCGTCACGGTCAAGTCTTCTGCGTTGATGCTCAACACCTTGTTCATCCGGCTCACATCCACACTGATGCCACCTTGCACCGCCAGCAAATGCCCCTCTAGCGATGAGCCCACGCCAAATGGAATCACCGGCACTTTGTATTGCGCGGCCAGGCGCACGGCGTCTGACACATCCTGCGTGCTTTCTGCAAAAACAACGGCAGCGGGCGGTGGCACATGGGTAAACGCCGACTCATCGCGTCCATGTTGCTCGCGAATCACTTGTGCCGTTGAGCAGTTGGCCCCAAATCGCGCTTGCAATGCCGCGCTCAATTCGGCGGGTACCTCGCGTGGTGCGACGGCGGGAGACAGGTGCTGGTGGGCGGTGGGGGCGTTCATACGGAGACTCCTAAGCAAGGCTTGATTCTAAGAACAAGGCCTTGCCCTGGAGAAGCGCGCGCGCGACAGGCAAAATAGCCAAAAATCAAACCAACGAGGCAACTGCACATGGGCAATCGACTTTCACAAATCGCCACCCGCACGGGAGACGCGGGCACCACGGGCTTGGGCAACAACCAACGCGTGTCTAAAAACAGTTTGCGCGTTCATGCCATGGGCGAGGTGGATGAGCTCAACTCCCACATTGGCGTCTTGCTTTGCGAGGACATGCCGCAAGACCTCAGCGAGGTTTTGGTGGAAATTCAGCACCAGCTTTTCAACCTGGGTGGCGAGTTGTCTATCCCGGGGTTTGAGCTGCTCAAAGAAGAGGCCGTCCAAGCGCTCGACGACGCACTCGAAAAGTACAACGGGCAGCTCCCCAAACTTGAAGAATTCATCTTGCCCGCGGGTACACGCGGCGCGGCGCTGTCGCATGTGTGCCGCACCGTGGCACGCCGCGCCGAACGCGCGGTGGTGGCGTTGGGCAATGAGGAGGCGATTGGCGATGCGCCTCGGCAATACCTCAACCGTCTCAGCGATTTGATGTTTGTTTTGGCCCGTGTCCTCAACCGTTTGAACGGCGGGGACGATGTGTATTGGAAAAGCGAGCGCATGAAGCGCAATGCCGCTTGATCGACGTGAGGGGTCGCTCGAAATGAAGCGACGCGACTTCAACCAACAGCTCCAACGCAGTGCGATCGCCTTGGCGCTTGCGCCGTGGACCACCGCCATTGCGCGACCGACAGAAGAGACCCGTGCGTGGCTGACAAACCCCTTCGCCTTGGGCGTGGCCAGTGGCCGTCCGCGTGCGGATTCGGTGGTGCTGTGGACGCGGTTGTTGTTCAGCGAGGAAGACCGTGCAACGGCCGGGGCCAGCGCCTTACGCGTGCAAGTGGAGGTGTTTGCAGATGCAGCATGCCAACGCCGTGTGCAAAAAAAGGAAATCATCACCGACGACACCCGTGGCCACAGCGTGCATGTGCATGTGCAGCACTTGCAGCCCAGCACCGACTACTGGTACCGCTTTCGCCAAGGGCATGCGCTCAGCGCGGCGGGCCATACGCGAACCGCGCCTGCGCTGAATGCCGAAGTGCCTCAGCTGCGCATGGCCTTGGCGTCGTGCCAGCACTACGAGCAAGGTCAGTATCTGGCGCACCAAGAAATTGCGCAGCAGAAGCTGGACTTTGTGCTGTTCGTGGGCGACTACATCTACGAAAGCAGCAACCCGCAATATGCCGTGCGACAGCACAACGGCGAAGAGCCTAAAACCTTGTCGCAATACCGTGAGCGCTACGAGCAATACAAGCGTGACCCCTCGCTACAAGCCGCGCATGCCGCGCACCCCTGGGTGCTGATGTGGGACGACCACGAGGTCGTCAACGACTACGCCAACGACCAAGACCGCAAGTACACCGAACCACAACAACTGCTGAAGCGTCGAGCGGCCGCCTACCAAGCGTACTTTGAGCATCAGCCGTTGCTGCTGGGGCCAGACGCCAACAACCCAGCCAACATGCGGCTCTATGACCA
>CANCGU010000279.1 GCA_947377705.1 Comamonadaceae bacterium | reverse complement strand
GCTTTGGTCACCGTGCTCGTCATGCTGGCACGCGACATGCGGCGGCGTCAGCGCGTCGAGTTGGATTTGGCCGATGCGTTGGCTTTTCGCAAAGCGATGGAAGACTCGCTTGTCACAGGCTTGCGTGCGCGTGACAACGAAGGTCGTATCACCTATGTGAACCCTGCGTTTTGTGAAATGGTGGGCTTTGACTCCAAAGAGCTGGTGGGACGCGGCATTCCCGCGCCCTACTGGCCCCCTGAGATGGTGGACGAATACGGCCAACGTCAAGCCCTGCGCTTAGCGGGCAATGCCCCGCCGCGCGAAGGCGTGGAATCGGTGTTCATGCGCAAGAACGGCGAACGATTTGCCGTGATGATTTTTGAGGCGCCGCTGATCAATGCCTTGGGCGAGCAAACAGGTTGGATGGGCGCGGTGCTCGACATCAGCGAGCAGCGTCGCGTGGAAGAAGTCTCGCGTGCGAGTCAAGAGCGCTTGCAAGCCACCGCGCGTTTGGCGACGGTGGGCGAAATGGCTTCGCTCTTGAGCCACGAGCTCAATCAGCCGCTGGCCGCGATTTCTAGCTACGCCACAGGCAGTATGAACTTGTTAAAAGATGCTGCAATGAAGGACCCGCAGTTGGCTGAAACTTTGGCCAGCGCGATTCAACGCATTGGTCAACAAGCCGAACGTGCGGGCAAGGTCATCAAAAGCGTGCACGACTTTGTGCGTCGCCGTGATCAAGCGCGTGAGCCTGTGAAGCCAAGAGCCTTGTTGGATGACGTGATGCCCTTGGTCATTTTGCAAGCGCGCAAACTGGGCGTGCAAGTCGTGGTGCAATGCCCAACTGACTTGCCGGCGGTCTTTTGTGACCGCACGATGGTGGAGCAGGTCTTGCTCAACCTCTCGCGTAATGGCATGCAAGCGATGGCCGATGACACACCGCACAAAGTGCTCACTTTGGGCGTGCGTCCTGCGGCCTCCAATGCCACCAGCCGTTGGCTGGAGTTCACGGTGGCTGATTTGGGACAAGGTATTCCGGAGGGGGTGTCTGAAAAATTATTCACCCCGTTTTTCACCACCAAAGCAGAGGGCATGGGCTTGGGCCTGAGCTTGTGCCGCACGGTGGTCGAACAGCACGGTGGGTTTTTGGGGCACAGGCCCAACACCCCACATGGCACGGTGTTTAGCTTCACCCTGCCACAATCTTGATTTGCGGCCTGACCTATTTGAGGCTTGATGTATGCAACCCACAGAAGACGCTTTGGTTTTTATTGTTGACGACGACGCCGGTGTGCGCGAAGCGTTGGCGTGGTTGTTGCGTTCGCGTCGTTTGCCGAGCCAATCGTTTGAGAGTGCGGATGCGTTTGCAGAATTTTTAAATGCCGACAACAGGGCGTGGCAACCGAGCCAGCCCGGGTGCTTGCTGCTCGATGTGCGCATGCCCGGCATGAGTGGTTTGGCTTTGTTTGAACAGCTCATTGAACGCAAGTTGTTGGAGGTCTTGCCCGTGATTTTCTTGACGGGCCACGCCGATGTCCCCACGGCTGTCGACTCTGTGAAGCGTGGCGCATTTGATTTTTGCGAAAAACCGTTTTCAGACAACGCCCTGGTTGACCGCGTCGAGCAAGCCTTGGCGCGTTCCGCCCAAACTTTGCAAAGCTTGCGCAGCAAGCAAGATTTGCAACACAACTTGGCTGATTTGACCGAGCGTGAACGCGATGTGATGCACTTGGTGGTGGAGGGCTTGCCCAACAAACTGATTGCTGATCAACTGGACATCAGTGTGCGCACGGTGGAAGTGCACCGTGCCCGCGTGTTTGACAAAATGAATGTGAAGTCAGCTGTGGAGTTGGCCAATTTGCTGCGTGGCGAGTGAGTTACTTGTTCTCTTTGGCGGCTTCTTGTTGGGCGGCCTTGTGTTCAGCCTCGGTCTCTGCGCGTCCTGAAAACATGGTCCACCACACGATCAACACCAAGATGCAACCAGCGCCCAGCGCTTCAAGCAAAATTAACAGCATGAGACAAATCCTCTGGCGTTTGATGTGGGCTTTGATTGTAGGAAGCTTGGTGGCTTGCGGGACAACCCGCCGTGCGCCGGTGAGAGATGACGCTTATCCCTCGCCTGCGTTACGTGTTCCTGCTGAGGCGCCTCGCGCGAGTGGTGCCCTTGCGGGCATGCCTGGCACGCCAAGCCCGCAGCAAAGTTACCGCAGCCGATGGATTGCCGCGTCGTGGAGCGATGTGCCAGGTTGGCAAAACGACCCCATGCAAGACGCGTGGAATGCGTGGCTGCAAAACTGCGAACGACCTGGCCCCTTGTTTGGGCCGCTTTGCCAAGATGTGCGTCAACTCATGCTCGGCAGTGACAATGACCGTCGCCTGTGGATGATGGGCCATTTGCAACCCTACCGTGTGGAGTCACTTGAAGGCGTTAGCGATGGTTTGCTCACCAGCTATTACGAGCCCTTGTTTGACGCCTCAGCCCAAATGCGCCCCGGCTTTGAAGTGCCCTTGTATGCGCCGCCCGAGGGTTTGGCCGAGGCCCGTCGCACAGGCCGCCCCTGGTTCAGCCGACAAGACATTGACACCCAGCCACAAGCGCGTGAGGCCTTGCGTGGTCGCGAACTGGCGTGGTTGGCAGACCCGATTGACGCGCTGGTTTTGCATATCCAAGGCTCAGGTCGCGTGCGCATGGCCAACCCCGATGGGACGACCCGCATTGTCCGTCTGGCATTTGCAGGCTCTAACGAGCAGCCCTATCAAAGTGTGGGGCGTTGGTTGCTAGACCGTGGTTTGATTCGTGATGCGTCTTGGCCTGGTATCAAAGCGTGGATCGTGAGTACGCAACAAAACAATCCCCGCTTGGTGCAAGAGATGTTGTGGAGCAATCCGCGCTATGTGTTCTTTCGTGAAGAAACACGCAGCGCTGCCGATGCTGACCTCGGACCACGCGGGGCACAAGGTGTGCCACTGACCGCTGGGCGCTCCATTGCCGTGGACAAAGATTCCATCCCCTACGGCACACCGGTTTGGTTAGCCAGTGCGGGCCCGAACGCCAATTTACAACGCTTGGTGTTTGCGCAAGACACAGGAAGCGCCATTGTGGGCGCCGTGCGTGCAGACTACTTTGCTGGCACCGGCGCCGAGGCCGGTGATTTTGCGGGACGCATGAAGCAGGGTTTGCGCTTGTGGGTGTTGTGGCCAAAATAACGAGAACCGACGATGGGCATCAAACAATTCAATGGCGAATGGGTGGCACTTGAAGACCGCGTTCACTTTCGTTTCAACACCACCGAAGGTGAGGAGTACCGTTTTTGGTTAACGCGTCGCATCGTGCAAGCGCTGATTGCAGGCACCCAACACACCGCAGTTAAAACGCTGGAAAAAAACCACTCGCCGCAAGTCGCGCAAGCCATGCAGGCATTTCAGCAACAGGCCGTGGCACAGCAAGCCAATTTTCAAGACCACTACCAGG
>CANCGU010000278.1 GCA_947377705.1 Comamonadaceae bacterium | reverse complement strand
TCACCTTTGCCGGTGAGCACCAAATGTGTGGTGCAACCTGCCGATGCCCCCGCTTGCAAATCGCGCAAGGTGTCGCCCACGGTGTGCACGCCGCTTAAATCTGTCCCGTAGCGTTCACCGATTTGCTCAAACAGACCAGGAAGCGGTTTACGGCAATTGCACGTCTCCTCTGGACTGTGCGGGCAATAAAACACCGCATCGATGCGCCCCCCCACGGCAGCCAAGAGCTTGTGCATCTTGGTGTGCATGGCGTTGAGCGCTGCAACGTCAAATAGCCCACGGCCCAGGCCAGATTGGTTTGACGCCACCGCCACATGCCAACCTGCGTGGTTCAAGCGAGCAATCGCCTCCAGCGCGCCAGGCATCGGAATCCACTCATCGGCCGACTTGACGTAATCGTCGCTGTCTTGGTTGATGGTGCCGTCGCGGTCGAGGATGACGAGTTTGGTTTGCATGGCGGTGCTTTAAGAAGCGAGGGCAGACAAATCGGCCACGCGGTTCATGGCCAAGTGCAAGCACTTGAGCAGGCCTTGGCGGTTCAAGCGCAAGTCCATCTCTTCGGCATTCACCATGACGTCATCAAAAAACGCATCCACGGGGGAGCGCAAGGTGGCCAAGGTTTGCAGCGAGGCGGTGTAGTCGCCTGCGTTGAACTGCGCTTCGGATTCGGGCAGCAGTTTTTGCATGACGGCGTAGAGGGCTTGTTCGGCGTCCTCTTTGAACAAGGCGGTGTTGACATGCGCATCGACTTCGCCAGCTTTTTTGAGCACGTTGCCAATGCGTTTGTTAGCAGCCGCCAAGGCAGCGGCTTCGGGCAATGCCGCGAAAGCGCGCACGGCGGTGAGGCGCTTGGCCACATCGCTCAAACGCTGTGGACGCAAGGCCAACACAGCTTCGACTTCTTGAGCCGAGTAACCTTGCTCGCGCAGACCACCAGAGAGACGGTCGTAGATGAAGGCGCTCAGTGCAACAGAGGGGTCGGTGATTTTGTCGCCGAAGGCCGGAATGGCTTGTGCAATCAGCGCGTCCAACGCCACATCCAAATTGGCTTCGCTCAACATGCGCACCACGCCCAAGGCGTGACGACGCAGAGCAAACGGGTCTTTATCGCCCGTGGGCAAATTGCCAATGCCAAACATGCCAACCAAGGTCTCTAACTTGTCGGCCAAGGCGACCACTACGCCCACGGTGTTGCGGGGCAACTCGTCGCCAGCGAAGCGGGGTTTGTAATGGTCTTCGATGGCTTGTGCGGTTGTCTCGCCCAAACCATCGTGACGCGCATAGTAGCCGCCCATGATGCCTTGCAGTTCAGGGAACTCGCCCACCATGTCGGTCAACAAATCGGTTTTGGCCAGTTGTGCGGCGGTGTCGACGGCTTGCACAAAGGTGGCGTCATTGGCTTGCGGCAGCAAAGCGGCAATGCCTTTGGCGATGGCACGTACGCGGTCGGTGCGCTCACCTTGGGTACCGAGTTTGTTGTGATACACAACCTTGCCCAAGCCCTCTACGCGTGAAGCGAGTGTCTTTTTACGGTCTTGGTCAAAGAAGAATTTAGCATCGGCCAAACGGGGGCGTACTACGCGTTCGTTGCCACCTATCACAGCTGAGGCGTCATCGGGTGTGATGTTGCTGACCACCAAGAACTGGTGGGTCAACTTGCCTGCGGCGTCGAGCAGGGGGAAATATTTTTGGTTGGCCTTCATGGTGAGGATGAGGCACTCTTGCGGCACGTCGAGGAATTGTTTTTCAAACGCGCACACCAACACGTTGGGGCGTTCGACTAGCGCCGTGACTTCATCAAGCAAAGCAGCATCGTCGATGGCCTTCACACCGCCGCCGACCTTGGCGGCAGCCGCTTCGAGTTGACGGACGATGTCTGCACGGCGTTCGGTGAAGCTGGCAATCACGGCGCCGTCTTTGGCGAGCGTGTCGGCGTACACATCGGCATTGGCCAACACCACGGGCGATACCTTGGCTTCAAAGCGGTGACCTTGCGTGCTGTTGCCCGCGGTCAAACCCAAAGCTTTGACGGGCACCACGCTGCTGCCATGCAAGGCCACCAAACTGTGCGCAGGGCGCACAAAGTTGACGCTGCTCCAGCCAGGTAATTCGCAGTCGGTTTCAAGCTGATAACTCATCACCTTCGGGATAGGCAATTTGGCAATGGCTTCGTTCAAGGCCTTTTGCAGACCATCAACCAAGCTCGCCCCTTTGACGAGGCTGTCGTAAAACAAGGCTTCGGCCCCTGCTTTGCCAGACGCGTCGGGCGCGCGTTTGAGTTGCGCCACGGCTTCCGGGCCTGCGCCCAAGGCTTGCAGCTTTTTCAACAACGCGGGGGTGGCGTTGCCGCTGGCGTCTAAGCCGACGGTGGTCGGCATGAGTTTTTGTTGCACGGCTTTGTCCGCAGCCAAGGCGAACACAGCGGTGATGTGCGCAGCCAAACGGCGTGGTGAGGCGTAGGCGGTAACGGCCGAATTGGCCGCGGTCAAACCTTGGGCCTTGAGTTGCTCAAACAGCACGCAAGAGAAAGCGTCGCCCAGCTTTTGCAAAGCCTTGGGAGGCAGCTCTTCCACGAAGAGTTCGATGAGTAGGTTGTGTGTGGTCATGTTGTTGTGTCCTACGCTCAAGCAGTCTTCTTTGGCATTTGTTCGACCCATTCGCGCGGGGCCATGGGGAAGCCCAAGCGCTCACGGCTTTCGTAATAGCTTTGCGCCACGGCGCGTGCGAGGTTGCGAATGCGACCGATGTAGGCCGCACGCTCGGTCACGCTGATGGCGCCACGGGCGTCGAGCAAGTTGAAGGTGTGCGCGGCTTTGAGCACTTGCTCGTAAGCGGGCAACGCGAGTTGCGCACCCATGAGGTGCTGCGCTTGTTTTTCATATGCGCCAAAAGCGGTGAACAAGAACTCGGCATCGCTGTGCTCGAAGTTGTAGGTGGATTGCTCGACTTCGTTTTGTTTGTAGACGTCACCGTATGTCAGTTTGTTGCCCTTCAAGTCGTCGGTCCATGTCAGGTTGTAGACGTTGTCCACGCCTTGCAAGTACATGGCCAAGCGCTCTAGGCCGTAGGTGATTTCGCCGGTGATGGGTTTGCAGTCGATGCCGCCGACTTGTTGGAAGTAGGTGAACTGCGTGACTTCCATGCCGTTCAACCAAACTTCCCAACCCAAGCCCCAGGCTCCCAAAGTTGGGTTTTCCCAATCGTCTTCGACGAAGCGGATGTCGTTTTTCTTGAGGTCAAAGCCGAGGGCTTCGAGGGAGCCCAAGTACAGCTCCAAGATGTTGCTGGGTGCGGGCTTTAACACCACTTGGTATTGGTAGTAGTGCTGCAAGCGGTTGGGGTTCTCGCCGTAGCGGCCGTCTTTGGGGCGGCGGCTGGGTTGCACATAGGCAGCCTTCCAAGGCTCTGGCCCCAAGGCGCGCAAGAACGTAGCGGTGTGCGAGGTGCCTGCACCGACCT
>CANCGU010000277.1 GCA_947377705.1 Comamonadaceae bacterium | reverse complement strand
CCGGGCTTGATTGAAGATGACAAAGACGTCTTGCTCAAACTCTTTGACGCCGACGCCGAATACTCGGCGGACACGCTAGAAGGCATTTACGACCAGCTCGAAAAAGCAGGTAAGTTGGTACTTTCTGAAGACGTCACTGACGAATTGGCTGGTGAAGTGCTGGGCGCCATTGCCCGCCAAGAAGACTTGAACGGCCGCATTCGCCGCAACGTGATGGACACCCGTCGCGCGGTGAGTTTCATGATGCGCTCCCGCATGCTCAACGCCGACCAGTTTGAAGAGGCCCGCCAAATCTTGCGTGACATCGAGTCGCTCGACAATCACACGGCCTTTTTGTTTGACAAGATCAACTTCTTGATGGATGCGACCGTGGGTTTCATCAACATCAACCAGAACAAGATCATCAAGATCTTCTCGGTGGCCAGCGTGGCGTTGCTGCCGCCCACGTTGATTGCCAGCATTTATGGCATGAACTTCCAGTACATGCCTGAGCTGGACAAAGCATGGGGTTACCCGCTCGCCTTGTGCCTCATGATTGCCAGTGCTTTGGTGCCCATGTGGTACTTCCGCAAACGCGGCTGGCTCAAGTAATCAAACCGCCAGCGTGGCCAGCAAACGGTCAAGCACCGCCACGCTGTAACGGCTGGCGATGCTTTGAATGAAGCGGGGAAAGTCCACATGTGCGGCATCGTCAGCGCGGTCTGAAATGGTTCGCACAGCCGCCAAGGGCACGCCATAGTCGTGGCACACCTGCGCGATGGCCGCGCATTCCATTTCGACCGCCAAAGCATCGGGCAATTCGCGTTGCAAAGCTTGGCTCTCCACAGTTTGCGACACGAAGCGGTCACCACTGGCGATCAAGCCTTCGTGTACTTGGGCATTTGGCAAATCTAAGTTGAGCCACTCGGCGGGCGGCAACGTGGCCAACATGTCTTGCATGGCCAACGGCGCTGCCACCGCCAAGGCGTTGCTCAATGCAGCATCCGCGGGAAAACGCGTCATGCCGGTCAAAGGCACTTGATGACGAGGGAACAAAGGCGACGCATCCATGTCATGCTGAATGAATTCACGCGCCACCACCACATCGCCCACATTCACCTGGGGCGCTAAGCCACCGGCCACACCGGTAAAGACCATGCGGCTCACGCCAAAACGTTCAATCAGGGTTGTGGCGGTGGAGGCTGCGGCCACCTTGCCGATGCGTGAGAGCACGGCCACTACCTCGTGGCCATGCCAGTGCCCCACCCAAAACTCGCGGCCGGCCACCACGGTTTTTTGTTCGTCGGGCATGCGTGCCAGCACGGCGGCCAGCTCTTCGTGCATGGCGCTAACCAGCGCAATGCGACTCATGCTGGTTTTTGGTCGCGCAGTTCGCGGCGCAGCACCTTGCCCACGGGCGTTTTGGGCAGCTCGGTACGGAACTCAACCACGCGCGGCATTTTGTAGCCCGTGAGGTTGTGGCGGCAATGCTCCAGCACCTGTGCTTCGGTCAAGGCTGGGTCTTTCCTGACCACCACCAATTTGACGGCTTCACCCGAGCGTTCGTCTGGAATGCCAATCACCGCGCACTCCAGCACACCCGCCAAACCCGCCACCACTTCTTCCACCTCGTTGGGATAGACGTTGAAGCCGCTGACCAAAATCATGTCCTTCTTGCGATCGACGATGCGGAAAAAGCCGCGCTCATCCATCACACCCACATCGCCAGACTTGAAGAAACCATCGGCGGTCATCACACGCGCAGTTTCATCGGGGCGTTGCCAATAACCCGCCATCACTTGTGGGCCACGAATGGCAATCTCACCGGGTGTTCCCACTGGCACTTCGTTGCCGTCATCGTCGATGATTTTCATCTCGGTGCTGGGCAATGGCACGCCAATGGAGCCGGTGAACACTTGGCTGGTCACCGGGTTGCTGCTGGCGGCAGGGCTGGTTTCGGACAAACCATAGGCCTCACAAATCGGACAACCTGTTTTTTCTAACCACAGCTTGGCAACCGGTCCTTGCACCGCCATGCCCCCACCTAAAGACACCTGCAAATGAGACCAATCCACCTTGTTGAAGTCGGGATGGTTGGCCAAGGCGTTGAACAAGGTGTTGACCGCTGGGAAAATATGAAAGCGATGTTTGGTCAGCTCTTTGATCACCGCGGGCAAATCACGCGGGTTGGGAATGAGCACGGAGCACCCCCCCATGCGCATGCACGACATCAGGTTCACGTTAAAAGCGAAGATGTGATACAGCGGCAAAGCACAAATGAACGTCGGAATTTCGTTGGCAGGAATGCGTTTGAGCGCAGGGCCGCACCACTCCGAAGCTTGCAGCATGTTGGCCACTAAGTTGCGGTGTAGCAGCTCGGCGCCTTTGGCCACGCCCGTCGTGCCGCCTGTGTATTGCAACACCGCTAAATCGTCGCCATGAATTTCGGGGGCCGTCAATGTGCAGCGCTCGCCTAGCGTCAAGGCGTCGTTGAAACGCACCGCCATTGGCAACTCAAACGAGGGCACCATTTTTTTAATTTTGCGCACCACATGGTTCACCAAAGTGCCTTTGAGCCATCCCAAACGGTCGCCCATGGCGCACAGCACCACATGCTTGATCGGTGTACGCGTCAAGCACTCTTGCAAAGTGGCGCCAAAGTTTTCTAACACCACAATGGCTTTGGCATCTGCATCTTTGAGCTGCGCTTCTAGCTCGCGCGAGGTGTAAAGCGGGTTGATGTTGACCACCACAAAACCCGCACGCAACACCGCGGCAACCGCAATAGGGTATTGCAACGTATTGGGCAGCATGATGGCCACACGGTCACCCAACACCAAGCCTAGGCTTTGCAAATAAGCGGCAAACACTTGGCTCAAACGATCTAGCTCGCGGTAGCTGAGGCCACGCCCCAAGAAACTAAATGCCGTTCGATCGCCGTATTGGCGAAAACTTTCTTGCATCAAGTCCACCAGCGAGCTGTAGGCGCTGGTGTCAATTTCTGCGGGCACGCCCTCTGGGTAGGCGCTTAACCAAGGCTTCTGTGCTGCGTTCATTCAATCGCCTTCACCATGTCTTCAACCACCTTCTTGGCGTCACCAAACACCATCATGGTTTTGTCCATGTAAAACAGTTCATTGTCCAAGCCCGCATAACCCGAGGCCATGGAGCGCTTGTTCACAATCACCGTCTTGGCTTTGTAGGCTTCCAAGATAGGCATGCCGTAAATCGAGCTGCCCTTTTCCAACGCAGCAGGGTTCACCACGTCGTTCGCACCCAACACAATGGCCACATCCACTTGACCGAATTCGCCATTGATGTCTTCCATCTCAAACACTTGGTCGTAGGGCACCTCGGCCTCCGCCAAGAGCACGTTCATGTGTCCAGGCATGCGACCCGCCACCGGGTGAATCGCGTATTTCACGCTGATGCCTTTGTGCATCAGCTTCTCTGCCAACTCGTTCACCGCATGCTGCGCACGCGCCACCGCCAAACC
>CANCGU010000276.1 GCA_947377705.1 Comamonadaceae bacterium | reverse complement strand
CGCCCATTTCACGGAAGATGGCGGCATCGGTGGTTTCGTGGCGAAAGGCTTGCAGCACGCGCGGGGCCAAGCGTTCTTGGCAATAGGCAGCAGCAGCTTCTTTGACTTGGCGCTCGTCGTCTGTCAATTGCAGATCGAGCATGAAGGGGTCAGACCAAGAAAAGCGATGACTAGAACTCATGATGGTGTCTTTCAAATACAAACATAGATGACTGCATCCTAGGTTCGAAAGGGTGCATGATCAAACGATTGTTTTTCACTCAGTTATGCATTTTTGTATTATCTAGCGTACTCTCGAACCTAAAATCTTTCATGCGACGCAAACTCCCCTCCACCCAATCCTTGATCTGCTTTGAAGCCGCCGCTCGGCATGCCAGCTTCACCAAAGCCGCACAGGAATTGGCTTTGACACAAGGCGCCGTCTCACGCCAAGTGGCCGCACTAGAAGACATGCTGGGTGTGGCACTGTTCAAGCGTGGGCAGCACGGCATGCAGCTCACGCATGCGGGACAAGACTATGCACGTCAAGTCTGCGCCAGACTCGACGGCTTAGAGCGTGACGCACTTGATTTGATGGGCGGTCAAGGGCAAAGCGAAAGCCTGACGTTGGCAGCCGTCCCAACATTTGCTTCGCGCTGGTTGATTCCTCGCTTGCCCTCATTCATACAAAATTTTCCGCAAAATCAAATTCACATCGAAACCCGCACGCGCCCATTTATGTTCAGCGACACAGGTATGGATGCCGCCCTGTATGCAGGCACCCCCGCACAAGTCGCTCAGTGGGCAGGCACACAAGCCACCAAATTGTTTGACGAAGAAGTCATCCCCGTTTGCAGTCCGTCCTTACTCAAAAAAGGCAAACCTCTCACGCCTGAACAGTTTATGCAAATGCCATTGCTGCAGCAATCAACCCGACCTGAAGCCTGGCGCCAGTGGTTTGACGCACAAGGCGTGGATGCGCCTCGGGCGATGGCCGGCTCTAGATATGAACTTTTTTCAATGCAGGTCGCAGCGGCTCGAGCGGGTCTGGGCGTATCGCTCATGCCCACTTTGCTCATTTCGGCAGAACTCACCAGTGGAGAACTTGTCGTGGCTTGCAAACGCCCAATGACGGGCTTGCGCGCTTATTACTTGATCGAGCCACAAGTCGCTCAGCCACGCGAAATACTAAGACATTTCAAAGATTGGTTGCACCAGCAAAAACGACGCTAATCGTTTACTTTATTAAAAGTCTTCATTTGCGCTGTACACGCAAAGACCACATCAAGTTGCCTTCGTCACCTAAGTGATCGCATCTTTAAATGTTCTATTGACAGGTCAATAGAACTGTTACACCATCGGCAACCATGAGTACTACGATGCCCTTGCCCAAATACCACCAGGTTTACTTGGTGCTGCGTGAGCAATTGCATGAAGGCAAATTTTCTCAAGGTGTCCCTGGCGAGTTGGCCTTGATGGAACAGTTTTCCGTCGCCCGCGTCACGGTGCGTCGTGCATTGTCCCAACTGGCACAAGAAGGTTTGATCAGTCGTGAGCCTGGACGTGGGACTCGCTCACTGGTGCAACGGCATCCTCCAAAAATGGATGCAGGCGCCCACAAAACTCAGCAAGCACGCCTGACAGGTTTGCTAGAAAACTTGGTCAGCATGGGCTTACGTACCACCGTCAAGGTGCTGTCGGTACAACGACTGCCCGCCCCCCATGAAGTCGCAATGACGCTGCAAATGCAAGACGGCGAGTTGGTGCAAAAAGCAGAGCGGGTGCGCTACACCAAAGAAGGACCGCTTTCTCACATCACCACTTGGGTGCCCGAGCGCATTGCCAGTGGTTTTGGTCGCAAAGAGCTGGCACAAAAACCCATCCTGATGTTGCTCGAAGAGTCCGGGGTCAAGGTGGGGCGCGCACAACAAAGCATTTCGGCCAAGCTGGCCGATGCCAGCATGGCTCAGCATTTGGACATCGCCGTAGGTTCGGCGCTGCTGGCGGTTAACCGCCTGATTTATGACACCGACGACAAGCCCATCCAGTGGTTGCACGGGCTGTATCGACCGGACCGTTACGAATACCAAATGCAGTTGTCCCGTGTTGGCAGCATCGATGCCAAGGTCTGGGTCAGCAAAGAGTTATCCGCCAACTTTCATTGATTTTTCAAAGGAGCACATCATGACTTCACGTCGTCAGTTTATGGGTCAATCGGCAGCTGCAGCTTCGGCTTTGGCCTTTCCATTGGTAGGCGGCGCACAGCCCAAGACTGTGAAAGTGGGTGTTCTGCACCCCGTCACAGGCGCACTTGCCTATTCGGGTCAACAGTGCCGCGAAGGCGTGATGATGGCCATCGAAGATGTCAACAAAGCAGGCGGCATCAAGTCGCTTGGTGGGGCCAAAATCGAAGCGCTGTTGGGCGATGCGCAGTCCACGCCACAAGCGGGTGCGGCAGAAGTTGAAAAGATGAACGAAGCGGGCGTAAGCGCCATTGTGGGCGCCTTTGCCTCTGCCATTTGTTTGGCCACCACGCAAGCGGCAGCGAAGTACAACCTGCCCCATGTGGTCGACGTCGGTGTGGCAGATCAAATCGTGGAACGCGGCTTGAAAAACACCTTCCGCTTTGGTCCAGGCTACAAAAAATGCGCTGAAGTGGCGGTGGCCAATTTGCATGTGCTCAACACCTCTGCCGGCAAGCCTGCGCGCACCGTGATGATCATTCATGAAGAATCTTTGTTCGGCACAGGCACCGCTAACTTGTTGGCACGCGAGCTGCCCGGGTATGGCTACGAAGTCAAAGAAATCGTCAAGCACGCCAACCCCACACGCGACTTCAACAACATTGTGCTGCGCATGAAGCAGGTCAACCCTGACATCGTGATTCCCGCCAACTACTACAACGAATACGCTTTGTTGGTGCGCACCATGCAGCAGCAAAAGGTCACACCTAAAGCGATTTACTCCGTCTTGGGTGGCGCAGCATCCAGCTACAAATTTGTCAAAGAATTCCCTGAAGCCGCCAACGGCATCATCGATTGCAACCACTGGTTCAACCCGCGCGACAAACGTTCACTCGAACTGAAAAAACGCGTCGAAGCCAAAGGTTTGTTCTTCAGCTATGAAGTCTTCATGGCGTACACGGCCATGCGTTTGTTGGCAGATGCCATTGAACGCGCCAAGTCCACCGACCGCGCCGCCATCATTGACGCTTTGAACAAGAGTACTTTCTCAGATCACATCATGCCGTACGGCACCACCCAGTTTGTCAACGGCCAAAACATGGGTGCCCAGCCTTTGATGACCCAAGTGGTCAAAGGCGACATCAAGGTGATCATTCCTCGTGATTACCGTGAAGTCGAACCGATCTTCCCTTTGAAAGCCTAAGTCTCATTTCAGAGCCACGCCATGTTTGATCTCTCTATTTTGTTTGCCTCGGTGCTCAACGGCATCACCACAGGTGCTGTCTATGCGTTGATCGCACTGGGGTTGACCTT
>CANCGU010000275.1 GCA_947377705.1 Comamonadaceae bacterium | reverse complement strand
AATGGCCGCGATGTGTTCGGGCGTGGTGCCGCAGCAGCCACCCACGATGTTGACCAAGCCTTCAGCCGCGAACTCGTGCAGCAAACGGCTGGTGACATCGGGCGTTTCATCAAAGCCGGTGTCGCTCATGGGGTTGGGCAAGCCGGCGTTGGGGTAGCAGCTGATGAAGGTGTCGCCCGCCACCTTGTTGAGTTCTTGGATGTAGGGGCGCATCAGCGTGGCACCCAAGGCGCAGTTCAGGCCAATCGCCAAGGGTTGCGCGTGACGCACGCTGTGCCAAAACGCGGTCACGGTTTGGCCGCTCAAGATGCGGCCTGAGGCGTCGGTCACCGTGCCGCTGATGATGAGGGGCAAGCGCTCGCCCGAAGCTTCAAAAAACTCTTCAATCGCAAACAGCGCCGCTTTGGCGTTGAGCGTGTCAAAAATGGTTTCCACCAGCAGCACGTCCGAGCCGCCTTCGACCAAGGCTTTGACTTGGTCGTAATAGGCGGCGCGCAGCTCTTCAACCGTCACATTGCGCGCACCCGCGTCATTCACATCGGGGCTGATGCTGGCGGTTTTGGGGGTGGGGCCTACTGCGCCCGCCACAAAACGGGGTTTGTCGGGCGTGCTGTATTTGTCGCAGGCTTCGCGGGCGATGCGCGCTGAGGCCAAGTTCATCTCGTAGGCCAAGTCGGCCATGTCGTAATCGGCTTGAGCGATGGTGGTCGCGCCAAAGGTGTTGGTCTCGATCAAGTCAGCGCCAGCGGCCAAGTAGCGCTCGTGGATGTCGCGAATCACGTCGGGGCGGGTGAGGCTGAGCAACTCGTTGTTGCCTTTCACGTCTTTGTGGAAATCTTTGAAGCGCTCGCCTCGGTATTGCGCTTCGGTCAGCTTGAAGCGCTGAATCATGGTGCCCATCGCACCGTCAAGGATGGCGATACGTTTGGCCAAGATGGCGGGTAATTCTTTTGCGCGTGTGTAGGCTTGGGTCATTCCGCCATTGTAAGAAGCAGGGACAATAGGGGGCTCATGCCCTCGTCTGCAACCCAAACTCCCCACGCCATACCTGTGAATCCGCAAGACATCCTGCGCGAGGTCTTCGGCTACGGCGCGTTTCGCGGCCCGCAAGAGGCCATCGTGAACCACGTCTGCGGCGGCGGAGATGCACTGGTGCTCATGCCCACGGGCGGGGGCAAGTCGCTCTGTTACCAAATTCCCGCGATTGCCCGCCAACGTGCGGGGCACGGCATCACCATCGTGGTGTCGCCGCTCATCGCGCTCATGCACGACCAAGTGGGTGCGCTGCACGAGGCGGGTGTGGAGGCGGCATTTTTAAATTCCAGCCTCAGCGGCGAAGATGCCAACGCGGTAGAGCAACGTTTGCGCCGTGGTGAGATCACGTTGCTGTATGCCGCGCCCGAGCGCATCACCACGCCACGCTTTTTGGCGCAGCTCGATGCGCTGTACGAGCAGGGCCAATTGAGTTTGTTCGCCATCGACGAAGCGCATTGCGTGAGCCAATGGGGCCACGACTTCCGCCCCGAGTACCGCGCCCTCACCGTGCTGCACGAGCGCTATGCAGGCGTGCCGCGCATGGCACTCACCGCCACCGCCGATGCGCTGACGCGCGCCGACATCGTCGAGCGCTTACAGCTAGAAGACGCGCAGCAATTCGTCAGCAGCTTTGACCGCCCCAACATCCGCTACACCATCGTCGAGAAAAAAGACGCCTCGCTGCAACTGCTGCGTTTCATTCAGCGCGAGCACACGGGGCCCTATGGCCAAGACAGCGGCATCGTGTATTGCCAATCACGCAAACGCGTGGAAGAAGTAGCGAAGAATTTGTGCGACGCAGGCATTGCCGCGCTGCCCTACCACGCAGGCTTAGATGGCGCCATTCGCCAAAAGCACCAAAACCGCTTCTTGCGTGAAGAAGGTTTGGTGATGGTGGCCACAGTGGCGTTTGGCATGGGCATTGACAAACCCGACGTGCGCTTTGTAGCGCACTTGGACATGCCCAAAAACATCGAAGGCTATTACCAAGAAACCGGCCGTGGCGGACGCGACGGCCAAGCCGCCCACGCGTGGATGGCCTATGGCTTGAACGACGTGGTGAACCAACGCCGCATGATTGACGAAAGCCCGGCGGGCGAAGACTTCAAACAAGTCATGCGCGGCAAGCTCGACGCGCTGTTGGCGTTGGCTGAGGCGACCGATTGCCGACGGGTGCGACTGTTGGGCTATTTCGATGAAACCTACAAATCAGCCGAGGACGGGCAAGTTCGTCTGACTTGTGGCAACTGCGACAACTGCCTGCAGCCCCCCGACATTTGGGATGGCACCGAAGCCGCCCGCATGTTGCTGTCCACCATCTACCGCGTGAAGCAGCAAAGCGGCATGTCGTTTGGCGCAGGCCACATGATGGACATCTTGCGTGGCAAGGCCACCGAGAAAGTCAACCAGTACGGCCACGAGAAGCTCAGCACCTTTGGCATTGGCGCACATTTCAGCGAGGTGCAGCTGCGCGGCGTGCTGCGCCAGCTGATTGCCTTAGGCGCCTTGGGCGTGGACGCCCAGGCGTTCAACACCTTGTATTTAACAGAGGCATCACGGGCGGTGCTCAAGGGCGAAGTCACGGTGCGCTTACGCGCTTCGGTGTCTAGCCCTGCCGATCGCAAAGGCAAACGAACCGCCAGTGGCGCATCCAAACCCGCGCCCATCGCCTTGGACGATGCGGGACAACAACGCTACGACGCACTCAAGGCCTGGCGTGCCGAGGTGGCACGCTCGCACAACTTGCCCGCCTACGTCATCTTCCACGACGCCACACTGGCCGCCATTGCGCAAGCCGAGCCGCAAGACCTCGACGCCTTACAAGGCATTGCAGGCATTGGCGCCAAGAAACTCGAAGCCTATGGTCAGGAAGTCCTGCGCGTGGTGGCATTGCCCGCCTGAGGTGTCGCATTCGACGGGTTTACCCTGTCACATCGACGACCGAAAAAAGCGCGCAGTCCCCTAAAATTTGCCAAAGCAACTATTTCTACAGGAAACAAGACATGTCACACGACACCCATGCACACGCCGCAGAACAAGACGTTGTGGAAGCCATCGTTCCCTTGATGCCCATCGTCTTACCCGTCGCCGGTGCGATATTGATTTTTTTGCTGGCCTTCATCGCTGTCTTTATGGCTTGATGCATTCATGCACCCACAAAAAGCGTCTTTTGAGACGCTTTTTGTTTTTCTCACGCCGTAACTTTTGCTAGGGCCTTACCCTAGAAGTTACATAAAACCACCCAAAAAGTAATACTTTTCGAGACTTTCATGTAACTCGTAGGGGTTTTGCAAGCTTAGGGAAGGGCAGAGTTTCATAAAATAGTCATACGTTTGGTGCGAGCCAGCGGCAATGAATTGAGGTCAGCGCCTCGCAGCACTTGGCTGGGCTCTGACCTCAATTTTTTGACTTAGGAGCTTTTGATGAACGTGAATGCACCCGCCTATGTAAAGAACCCCAAGCTGGTCGCTTGGGTTGGCGAAATGGCCGCCTTGT
>CANCGU010000274.1 GCA_947377705.1 Comamonadaceae bacterium | reverse complement strand
AAAGACAAAGAAGTCACCGCCGCCGATGTGGCCCGTGTGGTGGAAACCGCCAAAGCCATCAATATTTCGACCGACCAACGCTTATTGCTGGTGCAGCCACAAGAGTTTGTGATTGACGGCCAAGATGTGCGCGAGCCGATTGGCATGAGCGGCATTCGTTTGGAAGCCAAAGTGCATATCGTCACTGGCGCACAAAGTGCGGCAGAAAACATCATCAAGTGCGTGCGTCGCTGCGGCTTGGATGTGGATCGCCTGATGCTCAACCCCTTGGCCTCCAGCATGTCGGTGTTGACCGACGATGAGCGCGAACTGGGCGTGGCCTTGGTCGACATTGGTGCCGGCACCACCGATGTCGCCATCTTCACCAACGGTGCGATTCGTCACACCGCGGTTATTCCGATTGCGGGTGACTTGATCACCAGCGACATTGCGATGGCGTTGCGCACACCCACCAAAGACGCAGAAGAAATCAAAATTGAATCAGGCTATGCCAAACAGCTGCTGGCTGACCCCGACGTGCAAGTGGAAGTGCCAGGTTTGGGTGATCGCACACCACGCATGTTGAGTCGTCAAGCTTTAGCAGGGGTGATCGAGCCGCGTGTGGAAGAAATCTTCTCACTCGTGCAGCAAGTCATTCGCGACTCGGGCTACGAAGAAGTGTTGTCATCCGGCATTGTGCTGACAGGTGGCAGTGCGGTCATGCCAGGCATGGTGGAGCTGGGTGAAGACATTTTCTTGAAGCCTGTGCGCCGTGGTGTGCCTCAATACAACAGTGCGTTGGCTGACATGGTGTCGCAGCCACGGGCTGCCACGGTGATGGGCTTGCTGGCGGAGGCGGGCGTAGATCGCCAACGCGGCTTCAAAGTTTCACAAAAGAGTGGGTCGGTCAATTCGTTGATGGACCGTCTCAAAGACTGGTTTGTGGGGAACTTTTAAACATGGTTCCTCAAACCTTGCTTTACCTCGCACGCGGCAGCCCGCCGCAGCGACCGCGCTGGGGGTCACGATGGCGACCTTGCGCAGCCAACGCGCCACCCTCGTAGAAGGAGCGCGATGAAACACAAGCAAACAATGAATTCAAGGCAACTGCAAATTTTTAGATTGATAGGAGAAACAAAATGACCATCGAAATGATCGAAGTTGAAGCATTCAACTCAGGCACCCAAATCAAAGTGATTGGCGTGGGCGGCGGCGGCGGTAACGCTGTCGAACACATGATCAGCTCTGGCGTTCAAGGCGTGGAATTCGTTTGCGCGAATACTGACGCACAAGCCCTGCGCGTGAGCAATGCGCACAAAGTGATTCAACTCGGCTCTACCGGCCTTGGCGCTGGTAGCAAGCCAGAGCGCGGCCGCGAAGCGGCTGAAGCAGCGATTGACGACATCCGTTTGGCGCTGGAAGGCACCAACATGTTGTTCGTGACTGCTGGCATGGGCGGTGGCACAGGGACAGGTGCTGCACCTGTGGTGGCACGCGTCGCACGCGAAATGGGTATCTTGACCGTTGGTGTGGTGACCAAGCCTTTCGAATTCGAAGGTAGCCGTCGCATGAACAATGCTGAAACAGGTTTGGCTGAACTCGAAGCCAACGTGGATTCACTCATCGTGGTGTTGAACGAAAAACTGATGGACGTGTTGGGCGAAGATGCCAGCCAAGACGAAGCTTTCGCATTTGCCAATGACGTGTTGAAAAACTCGGTGGGTGGCATTGCTGAAATCATCAACGTGGAAGCCTTGGTGAACGTCGACTTTGAAGACGTGCGTACCGTGATGAGTGAAACCGGCAAGGCCATGATGGGGACTGCAGTGGCCAATGGCCCTGACCGTGCACGTATCGCGGCTGAACAAGCGGTGGCTTGCCCATTGCTCGAGGGCGTGGACATGTCGGGTGCCAAGGGCGTGTTGGTGTTGATCACCGCAGCCAAGGGTGGTTTGAAGTTGTCTGAGTCGCGCGAAGCCATGAACACCATTCGCAAGTTCGCTTCTCCAGATGCGCATGTGATTTACGGTACGGCTTACGATGAAAATTTGGGCGACCAAATTCGTGTCACCGTGGTGGCCACAGGTTTGGCTGGTAGCCGCCGCGCTGCGCCTCAGTTGCAAGTCTTGCGCACAGGTACGGACGGCGTGGGTTTCCCCACCACACAAGCCAACAACGCATCGCCCGCAGGTGTGTTGGCTGCGGCTTCGTCTGGTTTGGCTGGTTTGGCGGCAGGCTTGGGCGTTGGCTCGGCGGCTGCACAACCCAACTACGACGCCATGAACTCTCCCGCCGTGTGGCGTGGCAACCGTACGTCGGCCGCGGCCAAGGTCGATGCCTTGTCTTCGGGTGGCATGGATGACTACGAAATTCCAGCCTTCTTGCGTAAGCAAGCAGATTGAGATGCATTAATCACCGCGATTAAGTAAGTGAATCACCTCCTCGGAGGGGATTCACTAAAATCACACTGTGCTTAAACAAAGAACCCTTCAATCCCTCACCAAAGCGGTGGGTGTCGGTCTTCACAGCGGTCAACGTGTGGAGCTTACACTGCGCCCCGCACAACCTGACACAGGCATTGTGTTTCGTCGGGTGGATTTGCCGCAGCCGGTGGATATCCCGATCACCGCCACGGCCGTGACGGATACGCGCTTGGCGTCGACCATTTCCAATGGTGGGGCGAAGGTGTTCACGGTGGAGCATTTGATGTCGGCTTGTGCAGGTCTTGGCATCGATAACCTCTACATCGACATCACGGCAGAGGAAGTCCCTATCCTGGATGGCTCGGCTTCGTCATTTGTGTTCTTGCTGCAAAGTGCTGGCATCGTGGAGCAAAACGCACCGAAGCATTTCATCCGTGTACTCAAGACCGTCGAAGTGCGTGAGGGTGAAGGTGCCAATGTGAAGTGGGCACGTCTAGACCCACACCATGGTTACAAGCTCAGCTTTGAGATTGACTTTCATCACCCAGCGGTGGACTCCACGGGGCAAAGTGTGGTGTTCGATATGGACACAGACGACTACACCCGTGACATTGCGCGTGCCCGTACCTTTGGGTTCACGCGTGACGTGGAGATGATGCGTGCCAATGGTCTGGCCCTCGGTGGCGGCTTGGACAACGCCATCGTCATGGATGACTACAAAGTTTTGAACAGTGACGGATTGCGCTACGACGATGAGTTTGTGAAACACAAAATTCTCGACGCGATGGGTGATTTGTATTTGCTGGGTCGTCCATTGCTTGCGTCTTATGTCGCTTTCCGCTCAGGCCACGCCATGAACAACAAGCTCTTGCGTGAATTGCTCAGTCAACCTGATGCGTATGAAGTCGTGACCTTCAACGACGTGCGCAAAGCACCTCCTGGCTTGGCCCAGCTGGCGCCCGCTTGGTAATCTGACACGCGCGTCGTGGTTTATCGACTGCGGCCTGCTTTGTACATGCCGTTGGTGCTGCGTTGCAATTCAGTCGCTGCTGCCAATTTGGCCATTGAATGCCCTGCATGGGCATGCGTGATGGCAATGCCCAACGCATCCGCGGCATCAGGGCCGGGCAAGCCA
>CANCGU010000273.1 GCA_947377705.1 Comamonadaceae bacterium | reverse complement strand
GGAAGATGGTTGGATTTTGATGACCGCTCACTGCTGATGCATATCACCCACTGCCCCCAATGCGAGACCGCCTTCAAGGTGTCGCCCCAACAGCTTGAGCTGGCGAAAGGGTGGGTGCGGTGTGGTCGGTGTTCGCATGTGTTTGAGGCCGCCCTCCATTTTGAGACGCCACCAGATATGCCTGCCGCACCGCTGCCCAGTGCGGATGCGCCTTCGTTGTTTAGGGCTGCCATGGCGCCTGCAAAGGCGGCTGCTGAGGTTCAACCTTCAACGTCTGCAGACAGCGCCCCTCAAACGCCGATGCCTTTGAGGTGGCTGTTAGGTGCTGGGCTATTGGTGTTGGCTTTGATGTTCCAAGCCTTGATGGCGCAACGCAATTGGTTGGCTGCAGAAGAGCCCGCTTTGCGCCCCGTACTGTCTGCTTTGTGCGCTTGCGAAGTGACATGGCCGCGAGAGCCAGAAGCTGTGCTGATTGAAAGTAGCAGTTTCACCGAAAATCCAGAAGGTGGCTACATCGTGCAGCTGCGTCTGAAGAACACGCAGCATCACCCGGTGGCTATGCCAGCTTTGGAACTGAGTCTTACTGATTTACAAGACCAAGTTTTGGTGCGCCGTGTTTTCACGGCCAATGAGTTGTCAAGCAAAGACCATGTGCAGGCCTTGCGTGATGTGCGCTCGACGTTGAACTTCGAGTTGGACGACAAGGTGAGCAAACGCATCACTGGGTTTCGTGCCTTTGTTTTTTATCCTTAACGGTTTTCTTCTTTAATTTTCGAAAGTAGTTTTATGGCATCGCTGATTTGCGGCTCGCTCGCGTTCGACTCCATCATGAGCTTTGAGGGGCGATTTGCTGAACAAATCTTGCCTGACCAGCTGCATATTTTGAACGTCTCGTTCTTGGTGCCGGCCTTGCGCCGCGACTTTGGCGGTTGCGCAGGCAACATTGCCTATAGTTTGAAAGCGTTGGGCGGTACACCTTTGCCCATGGCGACCTTAGGGACAGATGCGGCTGATTATTTGCAACGCTTGGAAACCTTGGGTATCTCCACGGAGTTTGTGCGTCAAGTCTCTGACACGTACACCGCGCAAGCCATGATCATGACCGACCGCGATAACAACCAAATCACGGCGTTTCACCCTGGCGCGATGATGCAAGCGCACATCACCCAAATTGAAAAACGTTCCGATATCAAGCTGGCCATCATCTCCCCTGATGGTCGCGATGCCATGCTTCAACATGCCGAGCAGCTCAAAGCAGCAGATATTCCATTTGTATTCGATCCAGGCCAAGGCTTGCCCATGTTTGATGGCGCTGATTTGTTACGCTTCATTGACCAAGCCACTTGGGTGACCGTGAATGACTACGAAGGCAAGATGTTGAGCGACCGTACAGGTTTGAGTCATGCCGACATTTCATCTCGCGTGCAAGGTCTGATCGTCACATTAGGCGCCGAAGGCTGCGAGGTTTGGGTGGACGGCGAGAAAACCGTGGTGCCACCCGTCAAGGCGGCTGCTGTGGTGGATCCCACAGGGTGTGGCGACGCCTGGCGCGGTGCGTTGTTATTCGGCCTGGAGCAAGGGTGGTCGTTGACCCAATGCGCTGCTTTGGGCAATCAAGTGGGCGCGCTCAAAATTGCCCAACGTGGTCCACAAAACTATGCGGTGGATGGGTTGGTGATTGCGTAACGGATGAGGCGCAGTTGTGCCTTAACTGGCCAGGGCTGACCAATCGGCTTTGGCACAAGCAGCTGCGCTCACCCGCAGCTGTTTTCGTTTGGAGGTCTGTCCGCGAACAAACTCCACATCTCGCTTGGCAATGCCCAAGGTATCTGCCAGCCAAGCCATGAGTGCCAAATTGGCTTTGCCGTCGACGGGTGGCGCGTGCAAGCGCACGCGTAATGCGCCATCGTGCTCGCCATCGGCCTGTGTTCGTGAGGCGTTGGGGATGACGTGGATGTCCACCATCATTCCGCCTGTTTTTTCTAGGCGGAGATAAGTGGCTGAAGGAAGTGTCATAAATAGAGCCAAGAAAAAGCCCGAGGCCTTGCGGCATCGGGCTTGAGCTCACGGTAAACCGTTACCTTGATCGGTGAAGATTAAGGCTTACTAGCTGTTGGGAAAGGCCATGCAGCTTGCGGGTTCAACGTTGTCTGTGCGTGGGCAGCGGGTGCTTTCGCAGCTTTCTTTGCAGCAGGCTTTTTAGCGGCTTTTTTAGCAGCTGGTTTTTTGGCAGCAGGCTTTTTAGCCGCTGTTTTTTTAGCTACTTTTTTAGCAGCTGTTTTTTTCGCAGCAGGCTTTTTAGCGGCAGCTTTTTTAACGGCTGGCTTCTTAGCTGCTACTTTTTTAGCTGCTGGCTTTTTAGCCGCAACTTTCTTAGCAGCTGGCTTCTTGGCCGCTACTTTTTTAGCTGCTGGCTTCTTAGCTGCAACTTTTTTGGCAGCAGGCTTTTTAGCCGCTACTTTTTTAGCTGCTGGCTTTTTAGCCGCGACTTTCTTAGCTGCTGGCTTTTTGGCCGCGACAGCTTTCTTTGCAGGGGCTTTTTTAACAGCCGATTTTTTTGCAGTTGCCATTTCTGTTCTCCTAGATCGAATTTAGATCATTGGGTGAAAAACACTTTGCACGGATTTTTGTGTGCAAAGCGATTCATGGCGCTGGACCCGGGTCCAACCCCATGAACAGGGTGCGTTCACCACCACACCTCGTGAGCGGGTGTTTGTTGGTGTGGTGAACAAATGAGGTGACATGTGTGTTTAAAGCATCAATCCCAAGAAAGAGCACCACCAGATTGGTACTCGATCACGCGGGTTTCAAAGAAGTTACGTTCTTTCTTGAGGTCGATCATCTCGCTCATCCAAGGGAAGGGGTTCTCTTCGTTGGGGAACAAGGCTTCTAAACCGATTTGCGTGGCACGGCGGTTCGCAATGTAGCGCAGGTAGCCTTTGAACATAGATGCGTTCAAGCCCAATACGCCGCGTGGCATGGTGTCTTCGGCATAGCGGTATTCGAGTTCGACGGCCTGCATGAACAAGGCTTTGATTTCTTCTTTGAACTCAGCTGTCCACAGATGTGGATTTTCCAGCTTGATCTGATTGATCAAGTCGATGCCGAAGTTGCAGTGCATGGACTCGTCACGCAAGATGTATTGGTACTGCTCAGCAGCCCCCGTCATTTTGTTTTGGCGCCCTAAGGCCAAAATTTGTGTGAATCCCACGTAGAAAAACAGACCTTCCATCAAGCAAGCGAACACGATCAAAGACTTTAAAAGTGTTTGGTCAGTTTCTGGCGTGCCGGTGTGGAAATTAGGATCCATGATCGCGTCGATGAACGGAATCAGGAACTCGTCTTTGTCGCGGATGGATTTGACTTCGTGGTACGCGTTGAAGATCTCGCCCTCATCCAAGCCCAAAGACTCGACGATGTATTGGTAAGCGTGTGTGTGGATCGCTTCTTCAAACGCTTGGCGCAACAAGAACTGGCGGCACTCAGGTGCTGTGATGTGGCGGTAAGTGCCCAACACAATGTTGTTGGCCGCCAAGGAGTCGGCGGTCACGAAGAAGCCGAGGTTGCGCATGATCAGACGGCGCTCGTCA
>CANCGU010000272.1 GCA_947377705.1 Comamonadaceae bacterium | reverse complement strand
ACAACACCGCCTGTGACGAATACAAATTGGGTCATGCCAGATCGGGGGGAACATCCCCCGGTAGGTGGAAATAGAAATTATAGGCGCTCTGCTACATTGCATTCCATGTCTGATCTGTCTAATAAACACATTGTTTTAGGTTTGAGCGGTGGCATCGCTTGCTACAAAGCGGCGGAGCTGTGCCGTGCCTTGGTGAAGGCTGGGGCCACGGTTCAGGTGGTGATGACTGAGGCGGCCGCCCAATTCATCACACCTGTCACCCTGCAAGCCTTGTCCAACCGCGCGGTGTACGTCTCGCAATGGGATGCCCGTGAGCCCAACAACATGGCGCACATCAATCTCAGCCGCGAGGCCGATGCCATTGTGGTGGCACCCGCCAGTGCCGACTTCATGGCCAAACTGCTGCATGGCCGCGCAGATGATTTGCTGAGTCTCATGTGCTTAGCCCGGCCCATTGAGCGCGTGCCTTTGATTTTGGCACCCGCCATGAACCGCGAAATGTGGCAACACCCCGCGACTCAGCGCAACATGGTGCAACTCACGGCTGACGGCGCTCATGTGCTGGACGTGGGGCAGGGCGAGCAAGCCTGTGGCGAAACAGGCGATGGCCGTATGTTGGAACCTGAAGAAATTTTGCAAGACGTGATTGCTTTCTTCCAGCCCAAGGCGTTGGCAGGTCAGCATGTGCTGGTCACAGCAGGCCCCACCTACGAGGCGATGGACCCCGTGCGTGGCATCACCAATTTGTCCAGTGGCAAGATGGGCTTTGCCATTGCCCGCGCAGCGCGTGAAGCGGGTGCTGAGGTGACCTTGGTTGCCGGCCCCGTGCATCTACCCACACCACGCGGTGTGCAGCGCGTGGATGTGCGCTCCGCCTTGGACATGCAAGCGGCAGTGGCAAAACATGTGGACGTTGCGACGGTGTTTGTGGCAACTGCGGCAGTGGCCGATTGGCGTGTGGCCGATGTAGCAAGCCAAAAAATCAAAAAAGACGGCTCAGGCCAGTTGCCGCAGTTGCGCTTTGTAGAAAACCCAGACATCTTGGCCGGTGTGGCGCAGTTAGCCCGCGCACAGAGCGGCGCTTTGTATTGCGTGGGCTTTGCGGCGGAAAGCCATGATTTACTCAAACACGCCACGGCCAAACGCGAACGCAAAGGCGTGCCACTGTTGGTGGGCAACATCGGCCCCGCCACGTTTGGACGAGACGACAACGCTTTGGTGTTGGTGGATGCCCAAGGCAGTCAAGAACTATTGCATGCCAGCAAGCTTGCCTTGGCGCGTCAATTGGTGGCCGAGATCGCACGCCGTTTGAAGGCTTAACTTTTCACATTCACTTTTTCATTTGAAACCCACATGAAACTCGACGTCAAAATTCTCGATCCCCGCATGGCTGACCAATTGCCGCAATACGCTACGCCTGGCAGCGCAGGCCTTGATTTGCGCGCTTGCTTGGATGCGCCCATCACGCTAGAGCCCAACGCTTGGCAGCTGGTGCCCACCGGCATTGCGATTCATTTAGCAGACCCAGCCTACGCCGCACTCATCTTGCCGCGCTCTGGACTGGGCCACAAACATGGCATTGTGTTGGGCAACCTCGTGGGCTTGATTGACAGCGACTACCAAGGCCAGTTGATGGTCAGCGCTTGGAACCGCAGCGATGTAGCTTTCACCTTAGAGCCCATGGAGCGTTTGGCGCAATTGGTCATCGTGCCTGTGGTGCAAGCGCAGTTCAATGTGGTGAATGAATTTGCTGCACCCACCGAACGTGGTGAGGGCGGCTACGGCTCGACGGGCAAGAAATAAATCAGTGCAACAAATCGTTGCCGGGTGCTTGGGCTTCGATTTTGAAAAAGCCAGTTCCCAACGTGCCGCGCTCTTGCTCATCTTGTGTGGCTTCGCGCACCGATTGCACATCGAGGTGAATGCGAATGGCAATGCCCGCCAGCGGGTGGTTGCCATCTAGCACCACATGCTCAGGGTAGAGCTCGGTCACGGTGTAGAGCAAGTCTTGTGGCGCATCGGGGTTGTAGCCTGCGGGCAGGGCATGACCTTCAACGGTGTGGCCTTCTTCCAGCTCTTTGGGGAAGCGTGAGCGCGCCTCTAGAAACACCAAGTTTTCGTCGTAGTCGCCAAAGGCTTCTTCGGGTTCGAGCTGCAAGTCAAGGTGGTCGCCCACACTGTGGCCTTGCAGGGCTTCTTCGATCTTGGCCAGCAAGTCATCGCCACCCACCAAAAACTCGACGGGGCTGTCTAATTCGTCCAGCACCTCGCCCAATGTATCTTTCAAGGTCCAAGTTAAGCCGACCACGCAGTGTTGTGTAATTTCCATAGGGCAAAATTGTCGCACGATGCATGTGAACAAACCCCTGACCCTGCTCGGTGGCATCAGTCCCACCGAATTTATGAACACCTATTGGCAACGCAAGCCTTTGCTGGTGCGCCAAGCCATCCCTGAATTCAAAGCCTTGCTCAGCCGTCCTGAGTTGTTTGATTTGGCTGCGCAAAACGAGGTGGAATCTCGTTTGGTGATGGGAGCCAACGGCGGCCAACGCGATTGGCAAATGCAACGCGGCCCTTTCAAGCGTCGTGTCATCCCTAAACTCACCGAGCGCGATTGGACCTTGTTGGTGCAAGGCGTGGACTTACACGATGACCGTGTGGCCGCCTTGATGCAGCAATTCCGCTTTATCCCGGATGCACGCTTGGACGATGTGATGATCAGCTACGCCACAGAAGGCGGCGGCGTAGGCCCACACTTTGACAGCTATGACGTGTTTTTGTTGCAAGCCCATGGCCAACGTCGCTGGCGCATTGGTCGACAAAAAGATTTGTCACTGGTGCCCGATATGCCATTGAAAATTTTGGCCAACTTCAAGCCCGAGCACGATTGGGTGCTCAACCCCGGCGACATGCTGTATTTGCCACCGCGCTATGCCCATGACGGCATTGCACAAGGCGAGTGCATGACCTACTCGGTGGGTTTTCGTGTGCCCCAATCGGGTGATTTGGCCCGCGAGTTGTTGGTGCGTTTGAGTGAAGGGGCTGAAGAAGCGGTCGGCTGCGATTTGTACAAGGACGCCAACCAGCCCGCGGTGTCAAAGCCCGCCGCCATGCCGGAAGGTCTGGCTGATTTCGCCAAATCAGCCCTGCAACAAGCGTTAAAAGAGCCCAAAGCTTTGCAACGTGCTTTAGGTGAATACCTCACTGAGCCTAAAGCCAATGTATGGTTTGAAATTGGCGATGCGCCAAATAAGCTCAAATTCGTGCGTTTAGACAGACGTAGCAAGATGATGTATGACGCACATCACATTTTCTTGAATGGCGAAAGTTGGCGCGCCGCTGGAAAAGACGCTGCTTTGATGCGTCAGCTGGCGGATTCTCGTGAATTAACCCCAGATGATTTGACGAAAGCCAGTCCAGAGGCTTTGAACTTGTTGATGGAATGGTGTGACGACGGTTGGCTTCACGCCATCGCCTGATTCCAGATTAGTTGACACGCAGCTGACAGAGGTTTTGATCATTCATGGGAATTACCCTATAATTGTGGGCTGAGTTGGCGGGCTCGAGTCCATCAGCTCGGTTGTGGTGCAAA
>CANCGU010000271.1 GCA_947377705.1 Comamonadaceae bacterium | reverse complement strand
AATATTCGTGAAGGGCAAGGCAGTGAGTTAGATGCGCTGCTCGACACGGGGGCGGTCGATATGGCTATCTTGTTTCGCTATGAGAAGCCAACGGGAAGCGATGAAACACTTTTGTCCACGGCGAACACTTACCTTGTCTCACGTCCAGGCCTTTCGCTCACCTATTCCGATACCGTTGACTTCAAGCGACTGGAAGGACTTCCGTTAGTTTTGCCCAGGCGGCCATCGCATTGGCGATCCATCTTGGATGAAACCGCCAAAAGCAAAGGTTTTAGCTTGGTGACAGAAGTCGAAGCAGATTCTCTAAGGGTGCAAAAGGAAATCATCGCTGCCAACCCGCATATGTACGCCTTGCTAGGCCCCTTCTCGGTCGATGAAGAACTACGTACCGGGAAACTACAGGCAACCAAAGTGATTGCACCTGATCTCAAACGCTACGTGACACTTGCACAGCCTAAACAAGGGCACTTCACGCAGGCAAGCCGTATTGTTTCTCAGCTGATCAAAGAGACTGTCGTTGAGTGGAAGGGGCAATTGAACAGGCCAAGTTAAAAACAGCTTTAACCACGCAACGCACATCTCTTGTCTACACTGAAGCCATGATCCAAGGCCTCGTACAACTCTTCATCTTCCAAGCCCTCGGCGAGCTGGTTTCTAAGTTCGCCCTGCCCTTCATCCCTGGCCCTGTGTTGGGCTTGGTGTTGCTGCTGGCGTTTCTCAGCATACGCGGCCATGTGCCTGCGTCAATTGATTGGGTGGGCAGCAGCGTTCTGCAGCATTTGGGGTTGCTGTTCATCCCCGCATCAGTGGGCGTGGTGCTTTATCTGCCCGTGTTACAGGCCAACGCATGGGCCATCAGCGCGGCATTGGTGGTCAGTGTTCTGGCCACCGTCGCGGTCACGTCGGGCTTGCTCAAAGTATTGGCCAAGAAGGAGCAAGGCGATGCGTAACGAATTCCAAACCCAGCTGCCCCCGATTTCTGAAATCTGGGTGTACCTGTCGGGCAGCCCGCTGCTGGCCTTGGTGCTGACGCTGAGCGCTTATTTGCTGGGCCTCACGCTGTACGAGCGCAGCCAGCGCAACCCGCTCGCCAACCCCGTGTTGATTGCGGTGGTGGTGGTCACACTCAGCATCAGCGCGCTCGATATGCCATACGCCAAGTATTTCGAAGGCGCGCAGTTTGTGCACTTCTTGCTAGGCACGGCCACGGTGTCGCTGGCCATTCCGATCTACAAAGGGTTTGCGTCGCTCAAGGGGCGCATGGGCGTGTTGCTGTTGTCATTGGTGGCGGGAGGCATCACCTCGGTGTTCACCGCCGTGGGTATGGCGCGTTGGCTGGGTGTAGACGCGTCGCTGGTGCGCGGCCTGGTTGCCAAGTCGGTCACTGCGCCGATTGCGATGGGCATTGCCGAACGCGTGCAAGCCTCACCCACGTTGACCGCCATCTTTGCGGTGAGCACAGGCATATTGGGCGCTGTGCTGGGTCGCTATGTGCTGGACGCGCTGCGCATCACCCAATGGTGGCAACGCGGTTTTGCGCTGGGTGTGGCTGCCCACGGCATAGGCACCTCACGCGCATTCAGCGTGCATCCAGAAGCAGGTGCGTATGCGAGCTTAGGCATGGGCCTGCATGGCATTGTGAGTGCGTTGCTGATTCCTTATGCGGTAGCTTGGTGGTTTTAGTCCTTGCGGCCACGCCAAAGCTTTAGCTAAAATGGCTAAGCACTAGGAGCACGCCATGCAAATCACAGCCACAGAAGCCAAGAACCGATTTGGCAGCATTTGCGCCATCGCCAAGCGCGAGCCGGTGTTTGTAGAAAAAGCTGGTCAGATTGACACCGTCATCATGTCAGCCGACCAATACCGCGCCTTGCAAGCCAACCAAAACAATTCCAGCTTGGCCTCCCGCAAAAAGAAGTTTGAGGCTGAGTTCGGTGAATGGATTACCGCGCAAAACTCGTGGGTAGAAAAGCAAGGCGTTCCTGGGGCCGACTTGCGCCCTTGGTAAATCGACATGGCTCAATTTGATGTTTACGCTAACCCCAGCGAAAGCGCTGCACATGGCATTCCATATGTCGTGGTGGTGCAAAGCGATTTGCTAGATGCGTTGGCCACACGCATGGCCATTCCGCTTGCCACGATTGAGTTTGCAGACAAGTCCCCCGACAAGCTCTGCCCCATCGTTATGGTGAACGGCCAGCGTCTTCGTGCATTGGCTCACTACACAGCGCCCCTACCCACGCGCAGCTTGCGTCAACTCGTTGGCAATGCTGCAGCACATGCAAGCGAGTTAGTTACGGCGATGGATGTGGTGGTTTCTGGCGTTTAACTCGTCACTTCACGAGCGCCACCGACTTCACCTGAGCCCAGGCCTGCCTACCCACATGCAGCCCCAACTCATGCACACCGCGCGCAGTGACGCGTGCCAGCAGCACCGAGTCGCCGCAGCGCAAGCGAAGCCATGTTTGTGAAGGATGTGCATCGGCAGTGATGGCTTCCACCACACAGGGTATGTGGTTTTGAATGCTGGTGTGCGTGGCTGCTGCCAAGGTGACGCTCACATCGCGAGCCAGCACGCGCAGGCGCACGGTTTGGCCGATGACCAAGCCACTGTCGCGCACCCACAGCGCACCACCGGCAAAGCCGACTTGGGCCAAGTGCCATTGTGCATCGATGTTCAGCACGAGACCGGTGAGCAACGCGCCGGCATCCTCACCCAGCACCACGGGCAGCTCGGCTTGCGTCAACACCTCGGCCACTGGGCCATTGGCTTGGATGCGACCTTCGTGCATCACCACCAGTGTGTCGGCCAAGCGAGCCACTTCGTCCACCGCGTGGGTGACGTAGAGCATAGGAATGTTCAAGTCGTCGCGGAGTTTTTCTAGCCACGGCAGCACTTCTTGTCTGCGCGCATGATCGAGTGCCGCCAAAGGTTCATCCAGCAACAGCAAACGTGGCTGCGTGACCAGTGCGCGGGCAATGGCCACGCGCTGACGCTCGCCACCCGACAACTCATGGCTGCGGCGCTTAAGCAGATGCGCAATGCCCAGCAGCTCGATGACCTGTTGTTGCACGACTCGGCTCATTGGGTTGCGGCTACCTTTTTCGGCACGCTTGTGACCATAGGCCAAATTGCCCGCGACATCCAAGTGGTCAAACAACGACGCCTCTTGAAACACATAGCCCAAAGCGCGTTGGTGCGTGGGCAGGCGCACATGCTGTGCATCGTCTTGCCACACCTCATGGCCCAGTTGCACCACACCTCGTGCCGAAGGTTCTAGGCCCGCCACGCAACGCAGCAAGGTGGTTTTGCCACAGCCCGATGGGCCGTAAATAACCGTGATGCCATGCGCGGGTAACTGCAGATCGACCGACACATCAAAATCGGCACGCGCAATATCTAGCTGCAAATGGAGGTTCATGCGCCCACCTTTTGACGTCGATGGGGGCGACGGTTAAACCACGCCAAGCCCAACAACACCACAAACGAGAACACCAACATCACGCCGGCTAAGCCATGTGCTTGCGAATATTCCATGGCCTCGACATGGCCATAAATTTGGGTAGACACCACACGCGTTTTGTCGGGAAT
>CANCGU010000270.1 GCA_947377705.1 Comamonadaceae bacterium | reverse complement strand
CTCATCTCTTGCGCCGACAGGCTCAAGTCCAGCGCCCCTGACTCACCCGTCACACGGCGCACATGGCTGGCCACCAAATAAGCGTCATCTAACAAAGCACGGTCAAACGCTTGCTGCGCAAAGTAAGACGCAATGCCCACCACCAAGGCCGAGCCCAACAACCAGGTCACCGCCAGCGGCACCAGCACATGGCGCAACAAACGGTTGCGCAACGAAGGTTTGCGAGGTGTGGCGGTCATCGGGGTTGCTCCTCTAAAACATAACCAATCCCGCGCAGGGTACGAATGGTGGCGCCACTGTCAGCGAGTTTTTTGCGCAACCTAGATATGAACGCTTCTAGGGCGTTGTCGCCCAAAGCCTCATCAAAACCAGACAGCTTGTCAGACAGCACACGCTTGCTAACAGCACGCCCTGGGGGCGTCATGAGCTCACACAGCACTTCAAACTCGCGGGCGGGCAGTGCCAAATCGGCATCCCCCAAAAACACACGGTGGTGTTTGCGATGCAAGCGCAAGCGCCCCACTTGCACCTCGTCATCCACGCCTTGGCTGCGACGCACCAAGGCACGCAACCGCGCTTCCACTTCTTCTAAATCAAAAGGCTTGCCTAGGTAGTCGTCAGCACCGGCGTCTAAACCGGCAATGCGTTCATCGGTGCGGTTACGCGCAGTCAGCACCAGAACAGGCGTGCGGTCCCCACGCGTGCGCGCTTCGCGCAACAGTTGTAAACCGCTGCCTTGTAACGCGTGCGGTTGACCACTCAGTGGCAAGTTCAAATCCAGCAACACCGCATCGTAGGTTTGCACTTGCCAGAAGTGCGCGCCCTCTTCCAAATGACTGGCGGCATCCACACGATGGCCCGCATCACTAAGGCTGCGCAGCATCACCGCTTGCAACACGGCGTCGTCTTCAATCAACAAAATTCGCAAGTGAGGACCCAGTGAAAAAGAAGTCAGGGGCTGGTCAGCCACGATGAACGATAAACGTGGCTATGAGCATACGACAGAACCTTCAAGACCGCTTGCGCGAAACATCCCGCGCCTTGCTAGATACGCCCACCAAGCGCTACATCGCGGGTGGCGGCGCGCTGGCACTTCTGATAGCAACTTATGTGCTGCTAAACCAAGAGGCACCTAGCAAACCACCAGCCCCTCAACCCATCGTGCAGGGCCAACAGTTGCGCTTTCCGGCGGGTCATCCACAACTGGCCTTGCTGAGCACCGTCGAAGCCAAAGCGGCCGAAAAGGTAACCATTGATCTGCCTGCCCGCTTGGTGTGGAACGAAGAACGAACTCAGCGCATTTACCCCGCGTTTGCAGGCCGTGTACTGAGCCTGAATGCCGACATCGGCCAAAGCGTGAATGCCGGCCAAGTGCTGGCGACCTTGGCCTCCCCCGAATTTGGCGCAGCCCAAGCCGACACCGCCAAAGCCATGGCCGATGCCCAAGTGGCCGAGCGCGCCTTGGCACGCCACCAGACCTTGTTTGAAGCAGACGTCATCTCGCGCAAAGAGTTGGATGCCACAGAAGCAGACGCCCTTCGTGCCAAGGCAGAACTGGCTCGCGCCCAAGCGCGCACACACATGTACGGGAGTGCCAACGCCGTCAACCAGCAACTGGGACTTGCGGCCACGGTGCGCGGTGTGGTGGTGGAACGCAACCTCAGCGCAGGTCAAGAAGTACGCCCAGACCAAGGCGGTCCCGGCAACCAAGCCCTTTTTGTGGTGAGCGACCCCAGCATTTTGTGGGTGCAAATTGACGCACGCGAATCTGACACCGCCTCGCTCAAGCCTGGCACGCAAGTCTTTTTAACCCTGCCCAACTTTCCAGGTCAAACCTTTGAGGCCAAGATCACCGCCACGGGTGACTTCATTGACAGCACCACCCGCGCCATCAAAGTGCGCGCGGTCATCAACAACGCACAGCGGTTGCTCAAAGCCGAAATGCTGGGCACCGCCCACATTGAGCGCAAACTGAGCGCAGGCGTGTTAGTGCCCGCCAGTGCCGTGCAGTTACGCGGCATCGAGCACTGGGCCTATGTGCAAACCGAACCCGGCGTGTTTGAACCCCGTCGCGTGAAGCTGGGCTACGAAGGCCTGCAAGAGGTCCTCATCGTCGAAGGCGTGCAAGCCGGAGAAAAAGTCGTGAAGGAAAACAGTTTGCTGCTGGCCCGTGAATTCCGCAATGCCCAAGACGAAGCCATGCAACACACCCCAGCGCCAGGGACGGCCGCCTCCGCCAGCAGTACAGGTCAAAAATGAAACGTCTCATTGACTATGCGCTGAACCAGCCGCTCTTCATCCTGCTGGGTACTCTTTTGTTTGTCATGGCGGGTGTCTTCGCTTTCAAAAATCTATCGGTTGAAGCCTTTCCCGACGTCACGGACACCCAAGTGACGGTGATTGCGCTCTACCCGGGCCGTGCGGCTGAAGAGGTAGAGAAAGAAGTGTCCCTGCCCATTGAGGTGGCACTTTCAGGCTTACCCAATTCGATACGCGTGTTCTCGCACACACAGTTTGGCTTGTCCTTCACCGTGGTGACCTATGACGACAAGGCCGAGGTCAATCTCGCTCGCCAACAAGTCAACGAACGCTTGAGCAGTGTGGACCTACCCACGGGCGTGCAAGCCAACGTCATGCCTAACGCCACCCCCGTGGGCGAGGTCATGCGCTACCGCCTCAAGGGCGATGGCAAAACCTCGACCGAGCTGCGCACCATCCAAGACTGGACCGTTGAACGTGCGTTGCGCCAAATTCCAGGCGTGGCCGACGTGGTGGGGATGGGCGGCTACATCAAGCAATACGAAGTGCAGCCCGACATGCAAAAGCTGCGCGCCTACAAACTCACGCTGCAAGACTTACAAGACGCCATGGGCCGCGGCAACGCCAACGCCGGTGGTAGTTATGTCGCACAAGGCGCGCAACAGTTCGCCATTCGCGGCATTGGTTTGCTGCACTCGGCGCAAGACATTGGCAACATCGTGGTCACCGCGCGTGGCAACACGCCTGTGTTGGTCAAAGACGTGGCCACCGTCGCGATTGGCGCTGTACCGCGCTTGGGCACGGTGGGCCAAGACATGGATGACGATGTGGTGACTGGCATCATCATCATGCGCAAGGGCGAGAACCCGAGCGTGGTGCTCAAAGGCGTCAAAGAAAAGCTCGTCGACCTCAACGACCGCGTGCTGCCCAAGGGCGTACAAATCGTGCCGTTTTATGACCGCACTTGGCTGATGGGCAAAACCCTCACCACCGTGTTCAAAAACCTCGTCGAAGGCGCACTTTTGGTGTCCTTGGTGTTGTACCTGTTTTTGTCGAACATGCGTGCTTCGCTGGCCGTGGTGGTGGTGATTCCGCTGGCCTTGCTGTCGACCTTCTTAGGATTGAAAATTTTGGGCGTGCCCGCCAACTTGCTCAGCTTAGGCGCGATGGACTTTGGCATCATCGTGGATGGTGCGGTCATCGTGATTGAAAACATCATGCACCGTCTTGCTGAGCGTGGCGAAGGTATGAACGAGAAAGAACGGCGCACCCTCATCACCAATGCTGCGAGTGAAGTGGGACGCCCAACGGTTTTCTCGATGCTCATCATCATTGCCGCGCA
>CANCGU010000269.1 GCA_947377705.1 Comamonadaceae bacterium | reverse complement strand
GGCGTGGCACACGCCCAGCAAACCATCAAGATTGCCAACATCGTTGAGCTCTCAGGTCCTGGCACCACAGCCGGCACGGTGTTTAAGAACGGCGTGGAGTTGGCGGTCAAAGAGATCAACGACAACGGCGGCATCTTGGGCAAGAAGATCGAGAACTACACCGTGGACACACAAACCAACCCAGGCGTCGCCAAGGGCTTGACCCAAAAGGCAGTGGACGATGGCGTGTTCGCTATTTTTGGCCCGGTGTACTCAGGCTCCATCATGGTGTCTATGGCTGAATCCAAGCGCGGCGAAGTGCCTAACTTCACGGGCGGCGAAGCGGCCTCCATCACCGCGCAAGGCAACCCTTATGTGTTCCGTACCGCGTTTGGCCAAAGCACCTCATTCCCTAAGCTCGCCAAGTTCATCAACACCAAAGCCAAAACCTTGGCAGTGATTTATGTGAACAACGACTTCGGCAAAGGTGGCCGCGACACCTTGGCTAAGTTGTTAGATGGCTCTGCCACCAAAGTGGTTGCAGACATTTCGACCGACGCAGGTCAAGTGGACTTTTCTGCTGCTGTGTTGAAAGCCAAGCAAAGCAATGCGGATGCCATCTTCGCCTACACCAACGAAGAAGAGTCTGCGCGCTTGTTGCGCGAGTTGAAGAAACAAGGCTGGACCAAGCCCGTGATTGGCGAGACCACTTTGACCGGTCAAAAAGTGATCGAACTCGCAGGTGATGCAGCCAATGGCGCCATCGCCCACGTCGGTTTGACTGTGGATGCCCCTAACCCAGAAATGTTGAAGTTCAAGGCCAAGTACTACCAAGCCTACGGCAGCATTTCTGACCACAACGGCATCAAGGGTTACACCGGCGTGTACGTCTTGAAAGCTGCCATCGAAAAAGTAGGCAAGCTCGACCGCAAGGCCGTGGCACAAGCACTGCACGGTATCAATATCAGCGCTAAGAAGTACCCTGGCGTCATCATGGACGTGAGCTTTGATGCCAACGGTGATCTGGACCGCGAGAGCTTCTTGATTGAAGTGAAAAATGGACGTCAAGTGGTGACGGCCACTTTGCCAGCTTTGAACGCCAAGAAGTAAGACCTTAACTGACATGACCGACTTCCTACAACTCTTTTTCAGTGGCCTGGCCACCGGCAGCATTTATGCGCTGGCGGCCTTGGGCTTTACCTTGCTTTGGCAAGCCTCCGGCACCATCAACTTCGCGCAAGGCGAGTTTGTGATGCTGCCTGCTTTCATGATGTTGGGCTTCTTGGCTGCCGGCTTTCCTTTGATGTTGAGCTTTGCCGCGAGTTGTGTGGTATCGGTCTTTGTCTTGGGCTGGTTGTTCAAGCGCGGCGTGGTGGACCCTCTCTTCAAGTTCGGCATGATGCCCATCGTGGTGGCGACCATTGGTTTGTCCATCGCCATGCGCAATGCGGTACGTGCGGGTTACAGCGCTGAGCCACAACCTTTTCCTAACCTGTTCCCAGATGAGGTCTACAACATTGCCGGTGTGACCATTTCGGCGACCGACATTGGTACCTTTGTGTTTGCGATTGCGCTGGTGTTGGTGACACAAGCCTTCTTGGCCAAGACGGTCACCGGCCGTGCCATGCAGGCGGTGGCACAAAACACCGAAAGCGCTTCGGTGTTGGGCATCAACGTGCCCCGCATGATTTTTTACACCTTCGCCATCAACGCGGTGCTAGCTGCAGCCGCTGCAATTTTGGTGACGCCAACTTATTTAGCGAAGTTCGACATGGGTGCATCGCTGGGCAACAAGGCCTTCTTCGCGGCCATCATTGGTGGCTTCAATAATTCACGCGGTGCGTTGTTGGGCGGCGTGATTGTGGGCGTGTGTGAAAACTTGGCGGCTGCCTACATTTCGCCTGCGTACAAAGACGCAGTGGCGCTGATCATTTTCATGATCGTGATTTTGTTCAAGCCACAAGGCTTGCTGGGTAAAAAAGTGGAGCGCAAAGTATGAAGAAGCTCGCCATTCTTGCCGGCCTCTTGGGGCTGCTGGCCTGTATTTTTGTGCCCACGCTGCTCAAAAACCACGGCATTTATTTGTTCACCTATTGGCTGATTTACGTCATTGCCACCATGGGCTTGAACCTCACCATTGGTTACGCCGGTCAAAAGTCACTCGGCCATGCCGCGTTCTTTGGCATTGGTGCCTACACCGTGGCCGTGATGATGCAAGCGGGTTACAGCTTTTGGCTCGGTATGCCACTCGCAGCTTTGGGCTGCTTTGTGGTGGGCTTAGCTTTGGGCTTTCCTGCGCTGCGCGTACAAACCATTTACTTGGCGTTTGCCACACTCGGTTTCAACACCGCCGTGTGGTTGGTGATGCGCAATGAAGAGTGGCTCACCGGCGGCACCTTTGGCATCAACAATATTGCACGTCCTGAAGCCTTCGGCATCAGCTTTGATGGCAACTTGGCTTATTACTACTTGGTCTTGGCGTTTGCGGTGGTCCTCGGCTTGTTGCTGTGGGGCTTGCTCAACTCACCTTGGGGCAAAGCTTTCACGGCCTTGCGAGACAACCCCATCCGCGCCGAAAGCTTGGGTGTGGACATCCGCGGCTACACCTTGTTGAGCTTTGCCATTGGCGCAGCCTATGCGGGTGTCGCAGGTGGTTTGTTTGGCTCGATGGTGCAGTTCATTGACCCCGCACCGTTCACGGTGGAGGCGTCCATCATGATGTACCTCATGGTAGTGGTGGGTGGTCCTGGTTATTTCTTGGGCCCCTTGCTCGGTGCTGCGGTGGGCGTGATCTTGCCGGAGTGGCTGCGTTTTGCACAGGCCTGGTATTTGTTTGTGTTCGGCACTGCCGTGGTGATGTTGATGATTTGGTTGCCCGATGGTTTGCTGAGCATTCCTGACCGCATGCGTGCGAAACGTCAGTCGCGTGAAGCATCTGCTGCGCGCGCGGCGGCTGGCCAATCAGGAGTGAAGGCATGACGAATTCAAACATTCAACCCGTTCTCAAAGTCACCGACTTGAAAAAGGCCTATGGCGCGATTCAAGCGGTGGGTGGCGTTTCTTTTGAAGTTCGCCCAGGGGAAATCTTTGGTGTCATTGGCCCCAATGGTTCAGGTAAAACCACTTTGTTCAACAGCATGTTGGGCCAGATCACGCCGGACACCGGCAAGATCGAACTCAATGGTCAAGACGTGACCAAATTGGGCCCCTTGGAGCTCAACCGCCGTGGCGTGGGCCGCACCTTTCAAACCCTGCAAGTATTTGGCAAGATGACCGTGCGCGACAACTTAATCGTGGCTGCGCAGGAGCACCAAGGCACCATGTTCAGCCGCATGTTTGCAGCGAGTGATTCTGATTTAGGCGCCAAGGCTGATGCCGTGATTGACCAGTTTCACATCAACCATGTGGCCGACAAAAAAGCTGGAGAGTTGAGTTACGGCCAACAAAAGCTGGTGGACATTGCCATGGCTTTCATGAGCGAGCCAGACTTGGTGTTGCTCGACGAACCCTGCGCGGGTGTGAACCCATCGCTAGTGGGCGGCATCAGCGCTTTGCTGAAAGACTTGAACAAAACCCAAAGAGCAGACGGCAAGGCCAGCAGTTTTGTGGTGATTGAACACAACATG
>CANCGU010000268.1 GCA_947377705.1 Comamonadaceae bacterium | reverse complement strand
GCACGCATGGCGCGTGACATGATGGGTGGCAACGGCATCAGTGATGAGTTTGGGGTGGCGCGTCATTTGGTGAACCTGGAGGTGGTGAACACCTACGAAGGCACGCACGATGTGCATGCTTTGATTTTGGGGCGAGCCATCACCGGCATTGCCGCGTTCTCGAACTGACCGTAGGGCTTTGCGCCATGACTGCTTCTTCTCATTCATCGCCTCCTAAGCCGCTGGCAGGCGTGCGAGTACTTGATTTGTCTCGTGTGTTGGCCGGACCTTGGGCGGGCCAGATGTTGGCAGACTATGGCGCTGAAGTGATCAAAGTCGAGCGTCCGGGCGTGGGCGATGACACCCGTACATGGGGGCCGCCTTGGTGGGGCGAGGGGGATCAGCGGGTGGCTGCTTATTTTTTATGTGCCAACCGCGGTAAGCGCTCGGTGGCGATAGACATCGCCAGCGCTGAAGGCATCTCGCAGATCAAGCAGTTGGTGGCGGATGCAGATGTGCTGATTGAGAACTACAAAGTAGGGCAACTGGCTAAATACGGACTGGATGCGACGAGCCTGCAAGCATTGAATCCACGCTTGATTTATTGCTCAATCACCGGGTATGGCCAGCAAGGTCCGCTGTCACACAAAGCAGGTTACGACTTCGCGATTCAGGCCGAAGCGGGCTTGATGAGTATCACGGGCGAAAAAGGCGGCGAACCTCAGAAGGTTGGCGTGGCTGTGACCGACCTCATGACCGGCGTCTATGCGACCACCGCGATTCTTGCTGCACTGTATGAACGAAACACCACTGGATTAGGGCGTCACATTGACGCCTCACTGTTTGATGTGCAGGTGGCCATGCTGGCCAATCAAGCAAGCAATGAGCTGGTGGGGCACACGCATCCCACGCGCATGGGCAATGCACATCCCAACATCGTGCCTTATCAAGTCTTTCCGACGCGAGACGGTCACATGGTGTTGGCCGTTGGCAACGATGGGCAATTTGAACGTTTTTGTCTTGCCGCGGGACACCCAGAAGTGTCGAAGGATCCGGCTTACAAAACAAATCCAGCGCGGGTGCAAAACCGTCAGACCTTGGTGCCGATGCTCACGACTTGGACGATGCAGCGAGATACGGCTGAGTGGGGTCAGTTGCTAGATAGTGCGAGCGTGCCGTGTTCGCCGATTCTGGATGTGGAACAGGTGATGAAGCACCCGCATGTGCTGGCTCGTGGGATGAAACTCACCTCTACCGATCCTGCCATGCCACCCATGATTGCGCATCCGATGCTGATGGATGGCCAGCGCATGACCTCAGAACTGGCTCCACCAGTTTTGGGTGCGGGCGTGGCTGCTTGGCATGGAAAAAGCTAAGTGCAAGCGCACGCAACTTAATCCTCTTCACGTTTTAAAAAGATGTTGCCTTTGTAAACGGCAAAGCCCAAAAAATTTAAAAGCACAACAGAGAGCAAGAAATTGGCATACCACCAGACACTGTTGCGTGCCTTTTCTTGGTCCAGCGCAGTCATGGCGAGCGAGGTGAGTTCGTGCGTTTTTAGACCTTGGTCGCAAATCCGATGGTTGGCATCGTAGGCCGTGTTTTCTTTCTTCTCGTTACGCTCGCAGTTGATCAGTAGTTTGTCTGTGCTGAGATGGAGGTTGCGCTCTCGTTCGAACTTGTCTTGGATCGAACTGATGTTGGCGTCATAACGCCACTGCGCAATCAGGTAAGCAGGCAACAGGCTGGCAATGAAAAAGGCAATCGCAATTTTTTGAATTCGCGACAAACTCATAATGCGACCTCGTCCACCAGAGTCTTTTTCATTTGTAGAAGGCTTCGACTTTGCCTTTGATCTTGATGAGCAGCGGCTTGCCCTTACGGTCTAAAGTTTTGTTGGCCGGAACTTTGACCCAGCCTTCAGACAGACAATACTCTTCAACATCGGAGCGTTCTTTGTCATTGAAGCGAATGCCAATATCGTGTTCAAACACAGCAGCTGCGTAATGCGGGCTGCGTGGATCAACCGACAGATGGTCGGGCAGGTCGGGGCGTTGAGTTGTAGCGTCAGTCATACGGCTCATTTTCCACGATTTACGCCTCTGTTCGGTCTCACAGACGGCTAAGCATTTGCAAATAAAATCACAGCACGTTATGTCTAAATATTTACTTGTACTTTTTGTTGTTGCTTGGCAACCCTCGGCTTGGGCCGGTTGGGTGTATTTCACAAACAACAACCACGCCTCGAACGAGTATTACTTCTCGCCAGTGGAGAACAAAGGTAAGGTGAAGATCTTGCGTACATTCACGCAGTTACCGATCGATGCCAAAGTGCCAAATCACACGCCGAAAGCCGTGGTGAAAGTCACCTTGTATAACTATTCATCCGAGCAATCGAGCTATGAATTGAATTGCCAAGAGCAAACGATTCAGCTAACGGAACGTATTTTTTACCGCGATGGGGCAGGAAAGATGCCCTTCATCACGCATACCGTGAAAGATGCATTCATCCAGGGCAGTAATTCAGAGTTTGCCAAGCAGTTCATTAAAACGCCGGTTCGTTTTGATGACATCAAGCACTACCGCATGCATGAGGTGGCTTGTAAATAAAAGGGGACCGCTCTCGGCGATGAATTGGAGTCCATGCGCGCCCTAAAAATTCGGGCTGGTGGCGAGAGCGGTCATAAACCATAGCAACCTTGAACCCTATATATCGGTCCAAGGTGCCAAGGCTTTAGTGCGTTAGCCAATCAAATCGACGCGGCCATCTAAGCTCATCACGCCTGTGATGACGCTCAGCTTGGGGTGACGCTTTTGAACTTGGCGGCGGAACTCGTTCAATGCTTCTGCATGGGCTTCGGTTTCATCGTGCTTGTCAGCGACCTTGTCGTCACCAAAAGCTAACTTGGCAGCGCCGCAATCGCGGTGGGTGATGCCCACCACGCGCTTGATGTGATGCAAGGACACCGTGATGTCCAAGTTGTCCCAATACGCTTTGTGCCAAGCGGAAAATTTGGGGTGCACAGCCCCAATGGGACCTCCTGCGATGACGAACTGGCTGTAGTTGTCTGTCAGCTTGTCGCGGCTGATGCCTTGGAGTAGGCCCATGTATTGCCAGCTCAGGGTGGTGAAGCGTGGGTCAATGCAGTTGACCAGCATGGCTTCGTAATTGCCGCTGGCGGCAGTGGCTTGTAAGGGCATCATGCCCATCAAGCCGCCAGCCACCGTGGCAGCACCGGCGGCTAAGAAGCCTCGGCGTGAGGGAGTGCCGGCCAATTGAAGCGGGCCGCAGCAGGCGCAAGTAGGGGTCATGTGGCTCACGAGGGTGTCCTTGTTAGGGTTGGAAAAAGAGAGTTCGCTTTTGGAGTTCGGCATCAAATCTATAACCTTGAGTGGTTTTGTAGATTTTTTGATTTTTACAGATATTCGATGTTGTCCATGTTGTGCCTGTTTGACCCACATGGGGCACCGATAATGGGCGCACATCATGTCTGAATCCCATTTGCCAGCCCCATCCTTTCGCGTTTTGAGCCTCATCCCTCCGATGACGCAGCTCAATACGCCTTACCCGTCTACGGCCTATTTGACGGGTTTTTTGCGTTCACAGGGGGTGGATGCGGTGCAGGAGGATTTGGCTTTGG
>CANCGU010000267.1 GCA_947377705.1 Comamonadaceae bacterium | reverse complement strand
CTTTGTGTCCGCGCCCGCGGGCAAGCTTTGAGGACAGACATGTTTGGATCTTTTCGTCGGTATTTCTCCACCGATTTGGCGATTGACCTCGGTACCGCCAACACCCTGATTTATGTGCGCGACAAAGGTATCGTGTTGGACGAGCCTTCGGTTGTATCGATTCGCCACGAAGGCGGCCCCCAAGGCAAGAAGACAATTCAAGCCGTTGGCCATGAAGCCAAGGCGATGTTGGGCAAAGTGCCCGGCAACATCGAAGCCATTCGCCCCATGAAAGACGGCGTGATCGCCGATTTCACCGTGACTGAGCAAATGCTCAAGCAGTTCATCAAGATGGTCCACCCACGCTCGGTGTTGAAGCCCAGCCCTCGCATCATCATTTGCGTGCCTTGTGGCTCGACCCAAGTGGAGCGTCGCGCGATTCGCGAATCGGCTTTGGGCGCTGGCGCCTCTGAGGTGTATCTGATTGAAGAGCCTATGGCCGCCGCGATTGGTGCAGGTTTGCCTGTGTCCGAAGCGTCTGGCTCGATGGTGGTTGACATTGGTGGTGGTACCACCGAAGTGGGCGTGATCTCTTTGGGCGGCATGGTCTACAAAGGCAGCGTGCGCGTCGGTGGCGATAAGTTTGACGAAGCCATCATCAACTACATCCGTCGCAACTACGGCATGTTGATTGGCGAGCCAACCGCTGAAGCCATCAAGAAACAAATCGGTTCTGCATTCCCTGGCTCTGAAGTTAAGGAAATGGAAGTCAAGGGCCGCAACCTCTCAGAAGGCGTGCCACGTTCGTTCACGATTTCGTCGAACGAAATTTTGGAAGCTTTGACAGACCCACTCAACAACATCGTCTCTGCAGTGAAAAACGCCTTGGAGCAAACGCCTCCTGAATTGGGCGCTGACATTGCCGAGCGCGGCATGATGCTCACCGGTGGTGGCGCGTTGTTGCGTGACTTGGACCGTTTGTTGGCCGAAGAAACGGGTCTGCCCGTGTTGGTGGCCGAAGACCCGCTGACTTGCGTGGTGCGCGGTTGCGGTTTGGCCCTTGAGCGTATGGAGCGTTTGGGCTCCATCTTCACGAGCGAATAAGTCAGTGCCACTGGGCACCTTAGACAGCTCCACGCCAGCCTTCTTCAAACAAGGCCCTTCGGCTGTTTCCAAATTACTTTTCTTCAGCGCCTTGTCGGTGCTGTTGATGGTGGCTGACGTCCGGTTTGGCGTCACGCAACCTTTGCGTGCCACTTTGTCTGTGGTGCTGTATCCGGTGCAGTGGCTGGCCATGCGCCCACAGGCGCTGGCCGAATTTTCGACAGAATATTTTGAAGCCCGCGATGTGGCGCAAGCTTCCGAGCGTGAGGTACGCCAGCAACTGTTGGTGCAAGCCCGACGCTCCGGTCAAGTGGAGCAGCTGGCGCTGGAAAACAAACAGCTGCGTGAGCTGTTGGACCTGAGCAAGCGTCTAGAAACCAAAGGCCAAGCGGCTGAGGTGCTGTACGACGCCGCCGACCCTTACACGCGCAAACTCATCATCGACAAAGGGATGACCCATGGCATCAAAGCCAGCTCGCCTGTGATGGACGAGCATGGCATCTTGGGCCAAGTCACGCATGTGTTGCCACTGGTCAGCGAAGTCACCTTGGTCACCGACCGCGAGCACTCCATTCCTGTGCTCAACACCCGTACGGGCGCGCGTGGTGTGGCCTATGGCGAATCAGGCGGCGCGCCGTTGTTAGAGCTGCGTTTTATGGCGACCAACGCTGACATTGAGGTGGGCGATATGTTGTCCACCAGCGGTGTGGATGGCATTTATCCTGCGGGTGTGTTGGTGGGCAAAGTGACCAAGGTTGAGCGCCGTGCGGAAACTGCGTTTGCGCGAATTTTGTGTGAGCCCATGGGACGCGTGCAGGGCGCACGCCATGTGATGGTGTTGGACCCTTTGACTGACCAATTGCCGCCACGTCCACAAATTGAAAAACAAGTACCCGTTGCTGTTCAAAAGGGAGGTCGCCGATGATCATGCCCCGTGGCCAGCAGGTGTTGTTGCCAGCGAATCCCATGTTCATTTTGTTCACCTTGCTGATGGCCTTGTTTGCCAACATGGTGGTGAATATCAGTTTCGTTGGCAATGCTGCATGGATGCCAGATTTCTTGGCCTTGGTCTTGGTGTTTTGGTGTGTGCACCAACCGCGTTTGGTGGGCATTGGTGTGGCGTTCTTTTTTGGGATCGCCACCGATGTACACCAATCGGCCTTGCTGGGGCAACATGCGTTGACCTACACCGCCCTGGGCTTTATGGCCATCTTGATGCACCGTCGCTTGCTGTGGTTCACCGTGCCTTCGCAGGCCATGCAAGTGTTGCCCATGTTTGCTGTGGCGCATGCTTTGGAGTTGTTGGTGCGTTTGATGTCTGGCGCTTTGTTTCCAGGCTGGCCCATCTTTTTGGCACCCTTGCTCGAGGCCTTGTTGTGGCCGGTGGTTAGCGTGTTTTTGTTGGCGCCCCAGCGTCGCGCACCTAACCCTGACGCGAACCGACCGCTATGAGGGTGATTCGCGACATCGAGTCCGACCTGCGACGTTTCAGGTCGCGCATGGTGGTAGTGACGGGCGCGATTTTGGTGTTGTTTGGCCTGTTGTCCATTCGTCTGTTTTATTTACAGGTGGTGCGCTACGACGAACTCAATGCACAAGCGGAGAACAACCGCACGGCCATCGTGCCCATCGTGCCCAACCGGGGCGTCATCATGGACCGCAACGGCATTGTGTTGGCCACCAATTATTCGGCTTACACACTCGAAATTACGGCATCCAAAGTGGTGATGCCGCTTGAAGAAGTGATTGAGCAGTTGTCCAGCGTGATTGACATTCAAGCCCGTGACAAACGCCGCTTTAAAAAGCAACTGGGTGAATCTAAGAGCTTTGAGTCCGTGCCCATTCGCAACCGGCTCACCGACGAAGAAGTGGCACGCTTTGCGGCACAGCGCTATCGTTTTCCGGGGGTAGAAATTCGCGCCCGCTTATTTCGCAGCTACCCATATAACCAACTGGCCAGTCACGTCATTGGTTACATCGGCCGCATCAACCAAGCGGAAAAAGGCAAGATTGAAGAATCGGAAGATGCCGGTAATTACCGAGGCACTGACTACATTGGTAAGCTCGGCATTGAGCAAAGCTACGAGACGCAATTGCACGGCACCACGGGTGTTCAAGAGATGGAAACTTCGGCAGGCGGACGTGCTGTGCGTCGCCTCAACAGCAGCCAAGCCATCCCCGGCAACAGTGTGGTGCTGTCCATCGACATTAAGTTGCAAAAGCTGATCGAGGACTTGTACGGCAAACGCCGCGGCGCTTTGGTGGCGCTGGACCCGAAGACGGGCGAGGTGTTGGCATTTGTGAGCAAACCCACCTTTGACCCCAACTTGTTTGTGGACGGCATCGACTCTGAAAATTGGCAGGCGCTGAACGAGTCGATGGACAAACCGTTGCTGAACCGCGCATTGCGCGGCACGTATCCGCCCGGTTCGACCTATAAACCGTTCATGGCCTTGGCCGCTTTGCAAACGGGCAAACGGGCAGAGAAGACCCTGATTTCTGATCCTGGCTTCTTCATGTTTGGTAACCACCGTTTCCGTGACGACAAAGAAGGCGGGCA
>CANCGU010000266.1 GCA_947377705.1 Comamonadaceae bacterium | reverse complement strand
CGCCCATTTCACGGAAGATGGCGGCATCGGTGGTTTCGTGGCGAAAGGCTTGCAGCACGCGCGGGGCCAAGCGTTCTTGGCAATAGGCAGCAGCAGCTTCTTTGACTTGGCGCTCGTCGTCTGTCAATTGCAGATCGAGCATGAAGGGGCCGTCCCATTGAAATTTGGTCGATGACGTGGACATGAGAGCTCCTAGAAATTGAAAATCAGAATGACTTATGAGGCTTGACGCAAGAGTTCGCGGCCAATGATAAGTTGTTGAATTTGGGTGGTGCCTTCGTAGAGTCGCAACAAGCGCACATCGCGGTAAAAGCGTTCAACGGGGTATTCGTTGATGTAGCCTGCACCACCATGGACTTGCACACCACGGTCAGCCACGCGCCCCACCATTTCGGTACAGAACATCTTGGCGCACGACACGCGCATGGACACATCGGGGTCAGACACATGGGCAGGCTTGCCATCAAAACGCTGCGCCACGTCTTGCACCAGCGCCCAACCGGCCAACAACTCAGCTTGGCTATCGGCCAACATGGCTTGAATCAATTGAAACTCGCCAATCGCTTTGCCAAACTGTTTGCGATCGCGTGCATACGCCGTGGCTTCTTCGATGATGCGATGGGCCATGCCACACGACACCGCCGAGATGTGCAAACGGCCACGGTCCAGCACCTTCATGGCTGTTTTGAAACCCTGACCAGGCACGCCACCAATGATGTTGGCGGCGGGCACGCGCACGTTTTCTAAAATCACGTCACAGGTTTTGGTGCCGCGCTGACCCATTTTTTTATCAGTCTTGCCCAGTTTGATACCCGGCAAATCAGACGGCACGATGAACGACGACACACCACCCGCCCCCGGGCCGCCTGTGCGAGCCATCAGGGTAAAGGCGCCGGCACGCGGCGCGTTGGTGATGTAACGCTTGGTGCCATTGAGCACATAGTGATCGCCATCTAAATCAGCACGGGTTTTGAGCGACGCCGCATCCGAGCCCGCATCTGGCTCCGTCAAGGCGAACGACATAATGAGCTCACCACTGGCCACCTTGGGCAAGATGCTGGCTTTTTGCTCAGGCGTGCCATCCATCAAGATGCCTTGCGAACCAATGCCCACGTTGGTGCCAAACACCGAACGAAACGCCAACGAGGTTCGACCAATTTCGTAAGCCACCTGCACTTCTTGGCTCATTGACAAACCAATGCCGCCAAACTCTTCGGGAATCGACAGGCCAAACAAGCCCATCTCTTTCATGTCCTCCACGATGTCAGCAGGCACATCGTCATGCTCTTCAAGGTGGTTTTCTGCAGGTACCAAACGCTCTTGGATGAAGCGTTGCAGCGTGGGCAGCAAGATGTCAAATGATTCTTTGTCGAGGGCCATGAAGGGTTTTCCTGAAAACGTGAAGGATCAGCAGTGCTGAAATGTAGGTTTGCGTTTTTCTAAAAAGGCATGCATGCCTTCGTGCGCGTCATCGCTGGCAAAGCGTGCGTACAAGGCGTGGCGTTCAAACTTGACGCCTTCGGTGAGCGAACTTTCCCAAGCGCGGTTGACAGATTCTTTGATGGCGATGAGCGCAGGCAAAGAAAAACCAGCAATGGTCGTGGCGAGCTTCAAGGTTTCGGCCATCAGCACGTCGTTGGGCACGACACGGGACACCAAGCCATAGCGATCGACCTCTTCAGCGCTGAGCATGCGAGCGTATAAACACATGTCCATGGCTTTGGCTTTGGCTTTGCCAATGGCGCGTGGCAAACGCTGCGTCCCACCTGCACACGACAAAGCCAGCTCGCACCCGCCGCCCATGGCGAAACCCGCCACAGCCGCGATGACGGGTTTGCGCACTTGACGAATGGTTTCCCAATTGCGTGTGATGAAGTTCGAACTGAACACGTCCATGTAACCCCAGTCCGCCATGGCGGCAATATCGGCACCTGCAGCAAACGCTTTGTCGCTGCCTGTGATGACAATGGCACCAATGCCATCGTCGGCATCGAGCTCAAGCAAAGCGGCACCTAGCGCATCCATCAACGTGTCATTCAAGGCATTGAGTTGCTCGGGCCGGTTCAGGGTGAGTACCCCAACACGCCCTAGACGTTCCATCAAGACAGTGGACATGGCCGTGTGCTTTCTTCAGTCAACAAAGATTATGTGGCGCTTTGGATTGAATGTGTTCATGAGGGTCTCCAATGAATGCGTTGTGGTTGACGTGACGCAGCGCATCAAGCGGCTTGATCGCGTAAGACTTCACGCAATTTGAATTTCTGAATTTTTCCGGAAGGCGTGGAAGGCATGGCGTCACGAATTTCCAGCTTTTCTGGGATGTATTGCAAGGCAACTTTTTGTGACTTGAGGTAATCCACCAAGCCCGGCAAATCTAAACTTTGGCCAGGCTTGAGCACCACCACCGCACAGGCGCGCTCGCCCAAACGCTCATCGGGATAGGCCACGATGGCCGCCATGGCAATGGCTGGATGGCGGTACAACAAAGATTCGATTTCGACCACAGGAATGTTCTCGCCGCCACGGATGATCACGTCCTTGCTGCGGCCTGTGATGCGCACATAGCCTTGCGCGTCCAAGCGAGCCAAGTCGCCGGTGTCAAACCAACCCTCGGCATCGGTGCCATTGAGGTGTGCGCGCTTCAAATACCCCCCAAAGTTAGAGCATGAGCGCACGTACAACTTACCGGATTCGCCTGCAGGCAAAGCCACGCCGTCGTCATTCACCACTTTGAGTTCCACGCCTGGCAAGGGCAAGCCGTCAGTGGTGAAGGCACGCTCATCGGGGTCGTTGAGTTCAATCAAAGTCACGGCACCGTTTTCGGTCATGCCCCAAGCCGACACAATCTTGGTGCCCAAGACGCTGCGCGCTTGTTCCACCAAGGGGCCAGGAATGGGTGCCCCAGCGCACAAGAAGGTGCGCAGTGTGGGCACTTTCTTGCCAGACTCTTCCACGTTTTTGGCCAAGTCGGTCAAGAATGGGGTGGAGGCCATGGTGAAGGTGGCGCCTTCGTTGCGAATCAAATCGATGGCGCGCAAAGGCTCCCACACGTCCAGCAACACCGCGCTGGACTTGAGCATGATGGGCATCATCAAGCCATACATAAAGCCGGTTTGGTGCGCCATGGGCGACGCCATCAACACCACGTCGTTGGCATCGAGGTGCAAACGTGCGGCATAGGGAATGATGTTGGCCATCACCGTGTTGGCGGTGTGCATCACACCTTTGGGCTCACCGGTGGTGCCGGAGGTGTAAATGAGTTGGGTCACATCGTCTGGGCCTGGGCGGTGTTGGGTCAGCAACGCTTGGGCATTGCTTTCTTTTTCCCATGCTGGACCGCTGAGCAAGGCTTCAAAACTGTTGCTGCCCGTGCCATTGACCACCACCACATGCTTCAAGTCAGGTAAGCTGGGCTTGATCTCGTTGACCATCTTTTCGTAATCAAAGCCACGGAAAGTTTGTGGAATGATGAGCACCTTGGCTTCGCCATGCTTGAGCATGAACGACAACTCCCGCTCACGGAAGATGTGCATCAAAGGGTTCATCACCGCGCCGATGCGTGAGCATGCCAAATAGGTGACCGTGAACTGCCACCAGTTGGGCAACTGGCAGGCCACGATGTCGTTTTGACGAACACCGAGCTGGGTCAGGCC
>CANCGU010000265.1 GCA_947377705.1 Comamonadaceae bacterium | reverse complement strand
CACAAACAAGTCGGTGAACGTACCGCCCACATCGACACCAACCACCAGGTGTGGGGTGACAGGGTGTTGCGTACTCATGGTTTGACCTTTGAAGAAGTGATGTTCGAATCGCTGACGTAGCCCAAGTCCACATCATGTTGGCGTGCCGCAGCATCGCGACCCGCTGCGGGGCCCCAACCGCCGCCGCCGGGTGTTTCTAAACGCACACGCTCGCCTTTTTTGAGATGGATGCCCAACATCTTGGACACCATCGGTGGCTTGCACCACTGGCCGTTGTGCTGGTACGAGAACACGTTGGGCAAGGCGTTGCCGCCGCCTGCAATGCCTTTGGGGGGCGCTTTGCCACGCTCGCCGAAGATGAAGGCCTCGGCGCTTTCTTCGAGCAATTCAATTTCGTACACCGCACCCAAGCCGCCACGGTGTGTGCCGTCGCCACCAGAGTTGGGGCGCAACGACCACTCGGTGAAGCGCACGGGGTAGGCCGCTTCCAAAATTTCCAGCGGTGGAATCGTGGCGGTCGAAATGGGGGCGTTGCTGTGGCTCAAACCATCGCCTGTGCTGTGGCCGCCGTGGCCGCCGCCGAAGAAGCTGAACATCACCCAGCGCTGGCCCTTGCGCGCCGCATCGGTGCGGTGCCCGGCAATCGACAAGGCATTGATGGTGCCGTAAGCATGGGCGACGGCACGGTTGGGGTCGGCCAAAGCAGTGGCGCTGAAGATCACGTCAATCATGCGCAAAATAGTTTCGGTGTAGCCGCCCACGGGCCGCGGACGCTCTGCGGTGATGACCAAACCGTCGGGTAGCACAAAGTCCACCGCATCCAGCACACCGGCGTTGGCGGGCACATCCGGAAATACATGTTTGAGTGCCACATAGCAAGCTGCGACGGCGGTGGCGCGTGAAATATTCACAGGGCCTGCGCACTGCGGTGAGGTGCGTGAAAAGTCGAGTGTCATGTGGTCACCTTTGACCGTCATGTCCAAGGCAATCGTCAACAATTCGTCTTTCACGCCATCGTTGTCGAGCACGTCTTCAAAGCTGTAGCAACCATCGGGCAAGTTTTGAATGTGCGCGCGCATCAGCACCAAGGCCCGTTTGCGCAACTCCCCCATGGCTTGCAGCACCACGGCATCGCCGTATTCATCGAGCAAACCATCTAGGCGTTTCACCCCCAGCTCCAGCGCGGAGAGTTGGCCGTTCAGGTCGCCCCACAAGCTGTCTGGCAAACGCGTGTTGGCGCGCAAGATGCCCAGCACATCGCCATCCAGTTGGCCTTGGCGCACGATGCGCACAGGTGGAATTTGCACTGCCTCTTGCCAACACTCGGTGGCGGCAGGGTTGTAGTTGCCGGGCACGGCGCCGCCCACGTCGTGCCAATGCGCGGCGGAGGCTAAGTAGCAAAACAGCTGGCCGTTGCGAAAGAAGGGCCGCACCAATTTGAAGTCGTTGGCGTGTGTGCCGCCTTCATAGGGATCGTTGAACAACCAGGTGTCACCATCCACCATACCGCCGCGTTCTTGTGCCACGCGTGCCGCTGCACGCACCGCAAACGCCATGGCTCCGACAAATACGGGCAAGCCCGATTTGCCTTGCACTAAGGTGTCGCCACTGTCGGCATCGTACAAGCCGTGGCAAGCGTCGTGTGCCTCGGCAATGATGGGGTTGAATGCGCTGCGGTACAGCGTGGCATCCATCTCATCGGCAATTTGTTCCAAGCGACCTTTGAGCACGGCGAGCGTGACGGGGTCTAGGGTCACCGTTGTGGGGTGTTCACGCATGGTGTGTTCCTTGGCTACGTTGTTTCAAAACATTCATCAAACCTCCGGCATGGACCATGTCCATCAAAAAATCAGGAATCGGTTGGCATGGCAAGACCGTGCCATTGGCACATTGCACGCCTTCAGGGATGAGGGTCACGCCATCGCCTTCGTGCAACTGTTCGGCCTCTGGGCAGGTCAGCAACAACAACCCAAGGTTGAACGCGTTGCGAAAGAACAAGCCACTGAACGAGGGGGCGATGACCGCACGCACGCCCAGATGCACCAGTGCGCCTGCGGCTTGTTCACGCGAGGAGCCAATGCCAAAGTTGGGGCCCGCCACCAGCACGTCACCAGGACGCACGGCAGCCGCAAAGTCAGGGCGCAGGGCTTCTAGGCAGTGCTGGGCAATCACGTCGATGCCATTTTTCATGTAAGCGCCAGGGGCGAGGGCATCGGTGTCGACATCGGCACCGAGCTTCCACACGCGTGATGTCGTCATAGCAACTCCCGTACATCGCTGATGCGGCCGCGTAGCGCCGACGCCGCGACGGTCCAGGGTGACGCCAGGTACACCTGCACACTGGCTGGGCCCATGCGGCCTTTGAAATTGCGGGCGGTACTGGAGATCACGGTCGCACCTTCTTCAAATGTGGCACCGTATCCGGCACAGGCACCGCAGCTGTTGGGCAGCACTTGAGCGCCGGCATCACGCAGCACTTGCATCACGCCTTCACGCTCGGCTTGTGCTTGGTCGCGGGCGCTGGCGGGAGCCACCAGCAGGCGAACCCCTTGGGCCACATGGTGGCCGCGCAGTACTTGGGCTGCAGCACGCAAGTCTTCGAGCTTGGCACCGGTGCAGGCACCGATGTAGGCCACGTCCAACGCCACGTCGGCGTAGTCACCCACGGCGCGCGTGTTGGCGGGACTGTGGGGGGCGGCCACTTGAGGGCTCAAAGTGGTCGCGTTAAATGCAAAGTCTTCGCAGTCGGCGCCCGCATCGGTGTGCCAGGTGTGCGCCTGTTGCAGGGCTTCCTCGTTCACGCCCACACTGCGGAGGTAGGCGCAAGTGGTGTCGTCTGCCGCAATCAGACCGGCTTGCGCACCCATTTCTGCGCTCATGTTCGAGAGTGTCATGCGCTCTTGCATGCCCAAGGCCATCACGGCTTCGCCAGCAAATTCCACCGCTTGGTATTGGCCTCCGTTCATGCCGAAGCGGGCAATCATGTGCAGCATCATGTCTTTGGCGCACACGCCTTGGGCGAGTTGGCCGGTCCACTGCATGCGTAAGGTGCGTGGCACCTGCACCCAAATTTCACCGGTCACCACCACCCCCAGCATTTCGGTGGCACCAATGCCAAACATGTAGGTACCAAAAGCGCCACCTGTGGGCGAGTGCGAGTCGCCGCCCACGCACAACATGCCGGGGCGCAAATGGCCCCGCTCAGGCAGCACCACATGGCAAATGCCTTCTGAGTCAATCACGTTGGGTAAACGCCACTCACGCGCGGTGTCTCGCGCAATTTGCACAATGCGTTGGGCATCGGCGTCTTGCGCGGGCACGTAATGGTCCATGACCAGCACCACTTTGGCAGGGTCCCAAATCTTGGCACCCAAGGCATCCAGCATGGGTTTCAAACGGCGAGGGCCGGAGGAGTCGTGGAACATGGCCAGGTCGACCTGGCAGGTGACCACCTCACCCACAGCGACTTGCGCTTGGCCAGCCGCACGGGCAATGAGTTTTTGCGCCAAGGTTTGTGGCGTACGCAAAGGAGAGGGCGTGTGGTTCATTCGGGTTTCGCTCCAGAAAACTTCACCACGTCACGCCAGCGGGCAATATCGGTCACCACAAAGCGGGCAAATTCTTGCGGGCTGTTGCCCACCGCCGTGGCACCTTCGGCTTCGATGCGGTGGCGTACGTCGGGG
>CANCGU010000264.1 GCA_947377705.1 Comamonadaceae bacterium | reverse complement strand
TGTTTGACACCTGCCGCGACATCGTAGGTACCCTGCATGAAGAAGGGCACCACCATGGGGGAGGTTGGCGCTTTGACCAATCGTGCTTCTTTCAGTTCACGCGTGAGAAACAAATCGTAGGCACTTCCTTGGCCTACAACCACTTGGTGTTTGGCTTGGTCCACCTGTGCGTTGTCTACCAAGGGGGAGTCTTTTTTGACCAAGTAACTGCCCTCAATCAATACATAGGGCGGCGTGAATGAGATGCCTTTTCCGCGTACCGGATCGATGGCAAAAAAGCCAAGGTCGGCTTGGCCTTGGGTCACTGCTTCAACCGACTTGGCCGCAGAGTCAACCGGAATCAGAGTCAAGGGAATTTGGAGTTTGGCTGCGAAAGCTTTTGCCAAATCGACGGACACACCCACAGGCTCTCCCGTTGAATCATCTTTGCGTGCAAGGATAGGGTTGCCTAGGTTAATCACAGCACGCAATGTGCCTGTTGGTGCGATGTCACGCATGACAACTGTCATGTTTTGCGCCCAAGTCAAAGGGATCAGTAGGGTTGTGATGGCCAACCCTACCAAACTTTTATTAAAACGCAAGGGTTTGGCCTTCTGTCATTGGCACAACCTTGACTTTGCTACCTTTCATGGCGTTTTGGAATTCTTCCAAAGTGCCTTTGGCCAGCGGGTTGGAGTTGTAGTGGATGGGGATGACCATCTTGGGTTTGATCCAATTGCGCGCTGCAAACGCAGCATCTTCTGGGTCCATGGTGAAGTTTCCGCCAATGGGCATCAGCACCAAATCAGGCTTATAGCGTTCGGTGATGAACTTCATGTCGCCAAACAATCCGGTATCACCCATGTGCCAAATTTTGAAACCGTTTTCTAACTCGATGATGTAACCCACGGCTTCGCCTGCAGGGTGCGATTCGAGTTTTTCAGTCGCTGGATTTTTCCAAACCAAGAGTGAAGAATGTTCAGCTTGCACTGCGGTGACTTTGATGCCAGGCAATGGCTTGACGCTGCCAGTTTTGTTGAAACGATGCGTCAGTTCGGCGGGCATGATGCCTAAAGTGATCATCGGTGTGATCATGTCTGCTGGACCGTAGAGCACGGTTTTGTGAAGCTTAGCTAAGGCTGGGGCATCTCCAATGTGGTCGACGTGTGCGTGCGTGACCAACAGCAAGTCCACTTTCCCCAATGCCGCGATGTCGGTTTTATAAGGAGCAGGGGTTTTAGGGCCGCCTGTAAGCCACGGATCGATGACAATGTTTTGTCCGCCTGGCGTTTTGATGCGAAAGCCCGCTTGACCCAACCACAAGATCTCTGTTTTGGCCTCTGATGATTTGGGGGCTTGCTGCGCAAAACTGCTGTGCATGCTGATGGCTGTTAAGCCAAACACCACGCAGGCTTTCAAGCCTATGGAATGCAACCAATTCATAACGAACTCTCCAATTAGGTGAGATGGAAAAAGATATCTCACGCAGTTTCATCGCAGCTTTTGTGCTTGTCTAGATGTGAAAGTCTCTGTGGTGACTCGGTTCCAGTTTGACCTAAGCGTATCAATGGGTTTTAACAAAGGTCGAAGTAAATGCTTTCTTCTTGCTCGCCTAGTTTGAACAGTTCACAAATGCTAGGTGCATTCATTGCGTGTCCGCTTGTTATGCCGCTGCCAATACCAAGCACGGTGCACGAAATGCTTTTTCATACGCCGTCTCTAGTCCGGCTGAGCTAGCGTTGGCGTCGCTTGTTTCCAAGCGCTTTGGTCCGACATGACTTCTGGCGCGCATCTGTGCCAGGAGATCCTCTGCCGCCTCCATGCGCCTCGTCAATATTGCTTATAGGGCAAGAATTTTCCAGAGAGCACGACGTTCACGCGGTCCCCTTTGGGGTCGGGTTGGCGAACGATGTCCATGGAGAAATCAATCGCGCTCATGATGCCGTCGCCAAACTCTTCGTGAATGAGTTCTTTGATGGTGGTGCCGTACACGCTGACGATTTCGTACCAACGGTAAATCAAAGGATCGGTGGGCACAGGCGTGGGCAGCGAACCTTTGTAGGGCACCACTTGTAGCCATTTTTGCTCTTCGGCATCGAGACCAAAAATCTTCCCGACAATTTTGGCTTGTTTGGCATCCAGGGTCATTTGGCCTAAACACGCCGCCGTGGTCCATTCTTTGGAGAGGCCTACTTTTTTGGCCACGTCTTCCCACTTGATTCCTTTGGAGACTTTGGTGCTGATGATTTTTTCGGTCACGTCGAGACGGTTCATGCTCACTCCTAGCTTGGTTGAAAAGATTTAGCCGACAGCGACAAGGCGCTGATTGTTTTGTTCGATGTGCAGCAAGCCTTGCAACACATCGCCCACCACGATGACGGAGGGGCTGGCCATTTGGTCGCGCACCACGGTGTCGTGCAGCTCGCTCAACATGCACACCACATGGCGTTGCGTGGACAGGCTGACGTGTTGAATCACGGCCGCTGGGGTGTGGGGGTCTAGCCCATGCAGCAACGCGGCTTGCAATTGCGCGGCACCGCTCATGCCCATGTAAATCACCAAGGTGAGCTTGGCCTGTGCCGCCGTGAGCGACAAGGCAGCCCAGTCCACCGCATCAGTCGCCCCTTGTTTGGCGTGACCCGTGATGAACAACACACCATGCGCATGGGCGCGGTGCGTCAGTGGCACGCCCAGCGAGGTGACGCCGGCCAAGCCTGCGGTGATGCCGTTGATGACCGTGACGGCCACACCTTGCGCGCGCAAGTGTTCCACCTCTTCACCACCACGCCCAAAGATGAAGGGATCGCCCCCTTTGAGGCGCACCACGTTTTCACCGGCCAACGCTTCTTGCAGCATCAGTTTTTCAATGAAGGCTTGTGGCGTTGATTTGCAACCGCCCCGTTTGCCCACATAGATGATGCGTGCCGAGGGTGAGGCGTAGGCCACGATGGCGTCGCTCACCAAGTCGTCCACCAATAACACGGTCGCTGCGGCAATGGCTTTGACCGCTTTGAGGGTGAGCAACTCAGGGTCGCCCGGGCCAGCGCCCACGAGTGTGACGTGCGCGGATGTGGGGGTGTTGCGATGTGTCATGCCATGCTCTCTGTGCGTTGAATCATGCGGCGCAGCTCAGGCACGCATGAGCCACATTGGGTGCCGCACTTGAGCGTGCCTTGTAGCGATGCCAAGCGTTGTGCGCTGTCACCTTTGTAAATTTTCAAGTGGTTACGAATGGCCACATCTTTCACACCTACGCAGCTGCACACGGTGGTGCCTGCATCGACCAAAGCCACGGGAGGCTTGCTGCCAGTCATCAACAAACGCCGACCGTATTCTTGGGTGGAGGTTTGGGTTTGCAGCAAGGCTTTGAGCCAGGTTTCTGCCGAGGTGTCGCCCGCAATGATGAAGGCGTTGAGCTGGGTGTCTTTGGCTTGGGTGGGTTCGCTGTGTTGCAAGCGCATGCTGCGTAGTTGGCTGCGTTTGGCATCGACATAGCGCAAGCTGTCGCTGCCATTCAGTCCCAAGAGCTGCTCGATGTCATGCAGCAGCGTCATGTCAGGCGCTTCGCTGCAGGCGGCGCGCATCAGCACACCTTGACGGGCAGGGCCTTCTGTCGGCGAGTCACTGAACGGCACGCAGCTGGCAAATTCAAACTGCACCATGCGCGTACGCAGGTTTTGCAGAATGGTTTGTGCTTTGTGCTCGGGCAGCCA
>CANCGU010000263.1 GCA_947377705.1 Comamonadaceae bacterium | reverse complement strand
GACCCACAGCGCAAGAGCCAACTGCTGCCACATGATCCCACGGGCGAACAACATTTCTCTGCCGCCTCGCGCGGCAACACCGGCGATGGTTTGCGCTTGGGCGAATCGGTGGGTGCTGTGGTGGCGAACGATTTGAAACATGCGGCAGCGATGGCGCCTGTGTCGTTGGTGCCACGATCTGATGGCTCAGTCGCTCACTTCCCACATTTGATTGAACGCGGCAAGCCTGGCCTGATTGCCGTGACACGCTTTGGCAAACGTTTTGTGAACGAGGCCGACTCGTACCACGACTTCATGCAAGGTTTGATTCAAGCCTTGCCCGAGGGTGAGACGGTGCAAGCTTGGTTGGTGGTAGACCATCGCTTCATTCGCCGTTGGGGCCTAGGGGCAGTCAAACCCGCGCCTGTGCCTATGCATGGCATGTTGGCCAATGGTTACTTGCAACGCGGCAACACCTTGGCCGAATTGGCGCAGCGTTGCGGCATTGACGCCGTCGCTTTGCAAAACACCGTGACCCGTTACAACACCCAAGCCGACATCGGCTACGACGGTGAATTTGCCAAAGGTCAAACCGCCTACAACCGAATGCAGGGCGACGCCACACACGAAGGCTGCAACCCGAACATGGCCCCCATTCAAGATGGCCCGTTTTACGCCGTGCGCGTCGTTGCGGGCAGCTTGGGTACGTTTGCCGGTTTGCGTTGCAACGAACACGCGCAAGTGTTGGATGCCCAAGGACAAACCATTGACGGTTTGTATGCGGGCGGCAATGACCTCTCTAGCGTGATGGGTGGCAACTACCCGAGTGGTGGCATCACCCTCGGCCCCGCCATGACCTTTGGTTATTTGGCCGCGCATCACGCCGCCCGTTTATCGCCTGACTTCGCTTCCTCCGAACATCCATTTTTGAAAAGGACCTCTCCCATGTATTACGAACTCGCCACCATGACGCTGCCTTTCGGCACCGCTGCCCAAGCTGCTGCCAACGTACAAACTTTCGCCGCCCAAGGCCAAGGTGAATTGCTGGGTTGCTGGTTCACCGACATCGGTGTGCTCAACCAAATGATTGTGTTGCGCGGCTTTGACGACTTGGCCACGTTGCAGGCCGAACGCCACCGCACCCAACACAATGCCAGCCCCTTTGGTTGTGGTGACATCTTCCAAAGCTTAGAGCAACACAGCTACCAAGGCTTTCCTTGGATGAAGCCCGTGCGCCCCAGCGCTGAGAGCGGCATCCATGGCCCCGTGTACGAAATCCGTACCTACGGCATCAAACCCGGTGGCGTGCAACCCACGATTGATTTGTGGGAGCAAGCCATTCCCGCACGCGACAAAATTTCACCCTGCGTGGTGGCGATGGTCGCTTTGGATGGCCCGCTGCGCTTCACCAATATCTGGGCGTATCCCACCATCGATGCGCGCAGTAAAGCGCGTGCAGATGCCGTGGCCCAAGGCATTTGGCCACCCAAAGGCGGCCCAGCCAACTTGACCACCAACATGGTGTCCACCATCGCGTTGCCCACTGCAGTTTCTCCATTGAAATAAGTCTTCAAGGCAGCACACCATGCGTACCTATTCGCTCGCGTACTTAACGGCCAACGCGTCCACGGCTCCCGAAGCCATTGGCATAGCGGCTGCGCTGGGCTATGGCTTTGTGGGGTTGCGTTTGCAGCCCAACGGGCCTGGCGCACCGTTTCAAAGTTTCATCCACGATACCGCTGTACAACGCGAAACCTTGGCGCGCATGGCTGACACGGGTGTGCAGGTGTTTGATCTAGAAATCATTCGCATCGGCGAACAGTTTGATCCCGTGGTCCACCGCCCCTTGCTAGAGGCGGGCGCCGCACTCAAAGCCCGTGCGGTGCTGATTGCCGCAGACGACAGCAACGAGCAACGTTTGGCGCAACACTACGCGCACCTGTGTGAGTTCATGCAACCCTATGGACTCACGGCAGACCTAGAGTTCATGCCTTGGACGGGCGTGAAAGATGCACAAGCCGCGATGCGTGTGGTCAAACAAGCCGGCACGCCAAAAAACGCTGGCATCTTGGTGGATGCCTTGCACTTTGGCCGTTCAACTACGACCTTGCAAGATATCGCCGCCATCCCGCGTGAGTTGTTGCACTATGCGCAGATGTGCGATGCACAAGCAGGCTTGAACTTCAGCACAGAAGCATTGATTCACACCGCGCGACAAGAACGCTTGTTGCCAGGTGACGGCAACATCGATGTGAAAGGTTTGTTCGACACCTTGCCGCAAGATCTGCCCGTGAGCGTAGAAATCGTGAACCTTGAGCGTTCTAAACCGATCGGTGACAAGGCTTGGGCTGAACTGTGTCTCAACGCCACCAAGAAAGTTCTAGGCGATGCCTAAGTCAACCTGCTACGTTCACCACAGTCGCCAAGTTGGGCTGCCTGTCCGCACAGCAGCTCCTCTTCGCTCTGCTCAGAATGTCGCTTGCTGCGCGCACAGGCAGCCCAACTTGGTCAATGCAAACCAAGCCACGTCAAATCAACGGACGCAAACTCTGCGCCACTTCGCGCAACACGGGCAACACGCGATGGACCGCCTCTTTGGAGGTCTCATGCTGAATGGGCATGCTCACGGTCAACGCGCCTTGCACATTCCCTTTGTGGTCACGCAAGGGCACCGCCACACCGCGATACGCCAAGTCGAGCTGCTGCTCGGACAAGGCCCAGTCTTGCGCACGGATACGACTCAACTCGGCGCGCATGCGTTTGGGGTCGGTGATGGTGTGCGAGGTGAAGGCTTTGAGTTCATGGTTGGCCAGCCAAGCGTCCGACGCTTCCTCACCCAACAGCGCAAGCAACAACACGCCCGCACTCGTGAGGTGGCAGGGCACGCGCGCGCCCAGCGCGAAGCTGGTGTTCATGCTGCGGTTCTGTCCATTGCGTGCGATGTAAACCAAGTCGTAGCCGTCGAGCACGGCTACGAACGAAATTTCTTGTGTGCCCATCGCCAGCCGTTGCAACGAGGGTTGCACGATACGCGGCAAGCGCGCCGATTCCAGGTACGACTGACCCAGCCGCATGACCTTCGGGGTGAGCCAAAACAATTTGCCATCGGTCGTCACAAAACCCAAGTGGGCGAGGGTGAGCAAGTAGCGACGTGCCGCTGTGCGCGTCAGGCCGCAGCGTTGACCCGCTTGCGTGGCCGTCAAGCGCGGGTTGTGTTCGTCAAAGGTCTGCAGCATGGCAAGACCTTTGTCCAGACCGGCGATCCAGTCTTTTTTATCCATGCTTGTGGAATGCGTCAAAAGTGTGTTCATAACGTGTGCAGGGGGAAACCCGTGATGCGTTCGATGATCGCACAGAAACGTCCATTAATCGCGCATCCTGTGGCAAATGTCTCAACAGATCAGGCTTTTCCAATTAAATTGCACACATCCAAAGCCAACGGATGGTGCGCCGCTGATTTCATCACCCCGAGCCACCAGACAGAGGCTCAATTTCAAACCCAAAGAGGAGACATCCATGAATAAACGTTCCACCTTGAAAGCTGTTGCTGCCGCCGCTATTTTTGCGTTGGCTGGCGTGGCACACGCCCAGCAAACCATCAAGATTGCCAACATCGTTGAGCTCTCAGGTCCTGGCACCACAGCCGGCACGGTGTTTAAGAACGGCGTGGAGTTGGCGGTCAAAGAGATCAACGACAACGGCGGCATCTTGGGCAAGAAGAT
>CANCGU010000262.1 GCA_947377705.1 Comamonadaceae bacterium | reverse complement strand
ACAGTTGCTGTAAGCGTCCCACCAGCAAAGCGAGGATTTGGTATTCCATGGGCTGCAACTGGGCGTCTAGCTGCAGGCTGCGCAGCATCAACCACTCGAATTGCATGCGCCAATCGATGTTTCCAGGTGGCGCGGCTGGCGCCCCCTGCCCTTTTTTAGTGGCTTGCATATGAAGGTCAGTTCACACCAGAGGCATCGGCTGCCAAAACGCCAAGCTGACCTGACATCAGACGAATTTTGGAGTTGCCAGCAATGAGTGCGGCTTGCGCATCAATCAATTGAAGCTCGCTTTGCGAGTGCTCGCGCACGGCATTGATCAAATCGAGCCAACTGCGTCGGCCGCTTGAGAACAAACGCATGCTGGAGTCCACCACCGACGAGGCCGAGCTTGCCGCGCGTTGGAGCCTTGGTAAACGTTCACCAACGGAGAGGTAGTCCTCCCAGTCAGATTTGAGTTGTGACAGAAGTTCACGCTTGGCCGTTTCGATGTTTTCTGTGGCCGATTGCGCACGCGCAGAGGCTGCACGGATTTGGGGGATGACCGAGCCCGCAGCACCTAGGCTGAATTGCAGGTTGGCATACACACGACTTTCACCATCTTTGGTGGCAGGCAAAGAGCCAGCGTAAAAACCATGTTGGCGCTCAGCGCGAATAGACAAGGTGGGCGATGCGTCTGCCTTGGCTTGGTCAACCTCAACCTGCGCCAAGCGTTCGGCCACATTGGCTTTTCTTAACGCAGGACTGAGCACAAGCACGCGTCCAGACAGGTCTTCGTAGGTCATGCCCAGTCGAGGCGCTTGACGCCAATCGATCGCTTTGAGCGGGACTGACTCACCAAATAGCTCTTGAATTTGCCCCAAGACAGAGGTGAGTGCGCGCTGCGATTGCGCCAAATCTGCCTGCTGCTGCACCACGCGGACACTGGCTAAGTCCAAATCAATTTCAGCTGAAACACCAGACTCGACGCGACGAACCATCATTTCACGCAGTGATTCCAGCCGCTTCAAGTCTCTTTTTTGGATACGTACTTTCGCATCCAGTGACCACCAACTTTGATAGAGACCAATGAACTTGAGCGACAAGTTTTGGCTGACATCTTGAATGTCAAGCGTTGACAACTCTCTGCGCAAACGTGCGGCATCTAAACCCGCTGTTAAGCGCCCGCCTGTCCAAATGGGCTGGTTGAGGCGATAGGTGGTGGCACGTCGTGATTCTTCACCTGTGGATGAGGTACTGACGGGGCCTTTGTCCGCAGAGATGGAGGGCGTCGGTAAAAACTGCATCCAAGCGGCAGTGACCAAACGGTCTGTGGCGAGATGTTCAAAGTTCTTCGCACGTACTGCGGGGTGCTGGCTTAACAAGCGCGCCAAGTATTGCGAGACAACATCGTCTTGCGTCTGCGCTGTCGCGCTACAAGATACAGCAACAAGCAATGCAACAGAGGAAATGAAACTTCTAGACATACAGCACCCTTAAGGATTAATGGCGGCAGCATATCAAAACTAAGGGGTTAATTAAATTCGCAATAGTTGCACTGGAATAGCACTATTTAACTATCACGGATGTGAGCGGCCAGTTCATGACGCAACATCTGGATGCCGATTGGTTTTGCAAAAGTAGCGACAAATCCGTCTAGCTGCCCATGCAAGTCTTCCAATGGCGTTCCCGTGATCAAGATGAAAGGGGGCAAGGCATTTGCGTCTATTTCTAAGCGCGCCTTTGCTAGAAATTCAATGCCATTGCACCTTGGCATTTCGTGATCAGTTATCACTAAGTGATAACGCACAGACCGCAGACGCGCTAGGGCTGCGAGCCCATCCATCGCGGTGTCCACCGTGTAGCCCCAGGCGCGCAAAGCGCTTGCATACGCATGAGACAAGACCGGAGAATCATCAACAACGAGAATTCGTTTTTGATCTGGTGAATCCAATAATTTTGGAAAAAGCTTCATGCTGCGAGTAAGTAAAAATTAACTTACTGAACAGTAGCGGTCAAAAAAATCTAAAGGAATAGCTATTGTTTGTTCAAGATAGCAAAGAAAAACTACTTAAAAATAATAGGCACTAGAACACGCGGCCGCACACGCATGTCTCTATTGGCGTGAATGGGGAAGCCCTTGTTGGTCAATGCGTACTTCGTGAATTTTCCAGTCACGCACACCTTGCCGATCTATCGCTAAGCGAACGACCCAACCGAGGTTGTTGACTTTGTCTGGAAATCCTTCAAACACAAAGTTGCCTAGGCTGTAGAAGATAGGCTTGCCTTTGTATTGTTCTGTGTCTTGCACGCGGTGCGGGTGGCCGCCGATGACGGCATCGGCCCCCGCATCCACCATCAAACGTGCCAACTCACGCTGACGGGCATTGGCGATGGGTTCTTCCCAACCCCAGTGCATGATGGGAATCACCACATCGGCTTTCCATACGCGACGCGCATCCACGATATCGCGGACGACTTGCTCGTCTTCGCTCCAGGCAACGCCCGCACGGTCATGGTCGGCTTCAAAGTTACGCGGCTGAAATTCGTTGTAGCCTAAAAATGCGATGCGAATGCCGTGTCGCTCCATGAGTAAAGGCTGATGCGCTTCCTTTAAGTTATGACCACCACCGTAGTACCCGACACCTGACTGTTTGAGTAGGCCCAGCATTTGGGTAAAGGCTTTGGGGCCAAAGTCGCCCGAATGGTTGTTGGCCAAACCGACGGCATCAAAATGGCGACGCACATATTTCAGGCCACGCGGGTGTACGCGAAAGGTGTTGGGCTTTTCGGGTTCGACAGAACCGACGGTGGCCACCACACACTCTAAGTTGCCCAAGCGGATGTCGGCGTTTTTAAACAAATGCGCAACACCTGCAAACGGATCTTGGCCACGTCGAATGGCACGATCGGGCCCGCCTTCGAGCATGATGTCACCCGCAATGACCACCGAGACAGCAGGCCCTGCCGAGAGTGACTGCGCAAAGGCCATCGGCACACACAACAACCAACAGCAGCGGCAAAGAAATGATGTCAAGCACTTCATGGGGACACCTCGTGCAACGCACAGCCATACTGCAATTCTTTGCCAAGGAAAGGTGAATACACGGCGACGCGACCTGTCAACGCATCGGGTATGGGCTGCACAAGCGCCTGAGGCGCCACAAACTTGGCATGCTGAAGCAGCATGGGCTGACGTTCGGTTTGGTAAGACACGTAAAGGTTGATGGAAGCCACCCGCGTGTCATCGCCTAAAACAATGGCTTTAAAACGAAACCGATTTGCCAAATTCACACTGCCCACGGTGTAGGGGTTCATCGTCGGTGTGAACGTTTGTTCAGAACGCTCGGCATTGACTTCAAAGTGGCATTTCAGCAAGGGGGTCGCTTGCACCATCGTCGGCACCATGAAGCCGAGGACCCAAAATGCCAACCCTATGTACCACCCACGACGCATACCTCACACCCTTTCTAGTTCCAACACAGCCTACAAGATCTCCTCATGGGCTGATCTGTGGGTTTCCCCGCATCACTGGCAAAATCTAGGTCTACGTCGCACAGTCTTTTTATGAATACCCCAAACACATCCATTGCCGCCACACCTCCTCGTCTGACCAGTTTGTCCCATGGTGGGGGCTGCGGCTGCAAAATTGCCCCAGGGGTGTTGAGCGAGATTCTCAAAAGCACCAGCGCCATGCCCATTCCACCCCAGTTGTTGGTCGGTATTGAAACCGCTGACGATGCGGCGGTTTACCAGCTC
>CANCGU010000261.1 GCA_947377705.1 Comamonadaceae bacterium | reverse complement strand
AAACACACAGGAGTTAATCAAATGCGAGCCAATTCACGAGCCATTCAAAGTTACGGCGATGTCAAAGTCGGTAGCGGCGTTGCCACGGCCAACAATGTGCAATTGATTCAAATGTTGTTTGATGGATTGTTGGAAAGCTTGTCCACAGCCCGTGGCCACATTCAACATAACAATATCGGTGAAAAGTCCAAAGCCATTGCACGTGCCAGCCGCATCGTGATTGGCCTGCAAGGTGCCTTGGATTTTGAAAAAGGTGGCGATCTGGCCAACAACCTCAATGAGTTGTACAGCTATGTGACCCGTCGTTTGTTTCACGTCAACGCCCACAATGATTTGGCGGTGTTGGACGAGATTCATGGTTTGATGCGCGAAATTCGCGACGCCTGGGAAGGTATGCCTTCTTTGGTGCCAGCGAGCAACCGACCTGCTGGCTTGATGAACTGATGTGGCTTTTCTGCTTTTCAGCAGAATCGCCTTATTTATCAGTTAATCTTGCAGGCTATTCGGGATAATTTTTAGGCGCATCCAGGTTTTTAACTTGGGTGCGCCAACCTGCTTGGGGAGAGTGTTAGATGTCAGCAATTATTGGTTTGGTCGTTCTGTTCATTTGCGTGTTCGGCGGCTTGGTGATCGCCGGCGGCAGTTTGGCGCCCATCATCAAGGCGACTCCCTTCGAAATGTTCATCATTGGTGGTGCGGGTGTGGGCGGCATGATCACCGGCAACTCTGGCCACATCTTCAAAGGTGCATGGGGCGGCATGGGCCGTGTGCTCAAAGGCCCGCGCTATCACAAGGAAGACTACATTGGCATCATCGCTGTGATCTCCAAGCTGATGAAGACACTCAAGGCTGAGGGCGCTGTGGCAATGGAATCGCACGTTGAAAACCCGGAAGCCAGTGCGATTTTTGGTGAGTGTCCCAAGATGCTGAACGACCATGGTTTGGTGGGTTTAATTTGCGACACCATCCGTTTGATGGTGGTGTCCTCGGGTACTTTGAGCCCTTATGCGGTGGAAGACGTGATGACCACGTCCATCAAACACCACCACCATAGCGAAATGCAAAACGCGGATGCCCTGTCTACCTTGGCTGGCGCTTTGCCTGCGCTGGGTATTGTGGCTTGCGTGTTGGGTGTGGTGAAGACCATGGGTGCGATTGACCAACCCCCTCCTGTGCTGGGTGCCTTGATTGGTGGCGCGTTGGTGGGTACGTTCTTGGGTGTGTTCTTGGCTTACGGTATTTTTGAACCCTTTGGCAAACGCTTGGTGCAGATCATTGACGAAGACAGCGAGTCATTGAAAGTGGCTCAGCAGGTCATCATTGGCAATATGCATGGCTACCCCGTTCCTTTGATCATTGAAGCCGCTCGCGTGTGTATCAACCACCACGCCCAGCCTACCTTCGGCGAACTCTTTGACGCATTGAGGAAATAATGGCTGACGAAAAAGACGCGGCAGCCACGCCGGAAGACGCCGAAAAGGCAGCAGCAGACGCAGCAGCGGCTGCCGCTGCCGCTGCCGCTGCAGAAGCAGCCAAAGCGGAAGAGGAAAAAGAGGAAGCGCCTGCGCCCGTCATCATCATCAAGAAAATCATTGATGATGGTCACGGCGGTGCTCATGGCGGTGCCTGGAAGATCGCGTTGGCCGACATGATGACGGCGATGATGGCCTTCTTCTTGTTGATGTGGCTGTTGGGTGCTTCCAACGAAGATCAGCGCAAAAGCATTGCCGATTACTTCAAACCCACCTCACAAAGTTTGGTGGCCATTGGCCAATTGGCTGGCTCGAACGGCGTCTTGGGTGGCCGCTCCATCATCGATCCCGATGGTTTCCCGTTTGCTGCCAAGCAAACGGCGTTGTTGGAACGTTTGACACCGCGCTCTGAAGGCGGTCCCAACCCCAGCACCGATCCCGGCCAAGAAAACAACAACCCCTACTCAGACCCAGACAAACTGACGCCTGAGCAGAAGAAAGAAATTGCCCAAGCCCAAGAAAAGGCAGACTTTGACAAGCTCGAAAAAGAGATTGAGCAAAAGTTGTCTGAAAACAAAAAGCTGGGTGGCCTGAAAGACCAAGTGTCTGTCACGCGTGACAAACAAGGCCTTCGCATTGAGATCATCGACAAAGCCGACTTTGCGATGTTCCCCAGTGGTGGCATGAGTATGCAGGGCAAGGCCGCCAGTTTGATTAGCGAAATTGCAGCCTCTTTGGCGGACATGCCCAACAAGATTGCCATTCGTGGTCACACCGATAGCGTGCCCTTTAACAACAAAGAGGGGCGCAACAACTGGTCACTCTCGGCTGAGCGTGCGGAAGTGACGCGTGCCTTGTTGGAAAAGAGTGGCATCAAAGAAAGTCGCTTTGCGCGTATTGAAGGGGTGGCCGATACCGACCCCTTCAACCCCAAAGACCCGCGCGACCCACGTAACCGTCGCATGAGTATCACGGTGCTCTACAACGAACAAGACTAAAGCATTGCCAGAGACGTTAAGCGGTCGAACGCAATTCGTATTTGTTGATCTTTTCGATCAAGGTGGTGCGCTGTAAATTGAGCAGTTTCGCGGTGCGTGACACGTTGCCAGAGTTGCGGCTCAGGGCTTGCTCAATGATGCTGCGTTCAATCTGCGCCATGCGTTCTTTGAGTGACAAGCCTTCTGGGGGCAGTTGAGGCATGCCCTGGGCCAGCATGATGATGCCCTCAATGTCGTTTTCCTCTTCCTCTGGTTGATCCTTCATTTCTGCCAACACTTCGGGTGGCGGCGTCATTTCTAGCTTGGCCAGCAGGGGGGCTTGGGCTTGGAGCTCAGCTTGCGCCGAGACCAACCCCTTAGGCAACAACGTTGGGGGGATGGCCCGCAGATCGAGCTCTTGGCCCGCATAGAGCGTACTGAAGCGGTCCACAAGGTTTGACAGCTCTCGCACGTTGCCAGGCCATGGGTACTTTTGCAGGGCTGACATGAAGTCGGACTTGAAACGAATGGGGTGCTTTCCAAAGCTCGCGCATTTCTTCGTAAAGAATGTCAATAATTCAGCCACATCCTCATTGCGTTCACGCAAGGGTGGGGTCACCATGGGCAGCACATTGAGGCGGTAATACAAGTCTTCACGGAACCGACCTGCTGCAATTTCGTTCTCTAAGTCGCGGTGGGTTGCTGCCACCACGCGCACATCGACCTGCACCTGGCGTGTGCCACCAATCGGGTCCACGGTGCGTTCTTGCAAGACCCGCAGTAGTTTGACTTGCATGTCCAGCGACATGTCGCCAATTTCATCCAAGAAGATGGTGCCCCCATGGGCCAGCTCGAAACGACCAATGCGGTCTGCCACAGCGCCTGTGAACGAGCCCTTACGATGGCCAAACAGCTCGCTTTCCAGCAAATCTTTAGGAATCGCGGCGCAGTTGATGGGGACAAAGTTGGCACCACATCGTTCCGATTGTTCGTGTAAGAGTCGAGCCAAAAGCTCTTTGCCTGTGCCGCTTTCGCCAGTGATCATCACCGTGGCGTTGGAGTTGGCCATCGTGGCAACCAATTGGCGCAGCGTTGTGGCTGACTCGCTCGAGCCAATAAAGTGTGTGGTTGGTTTCATGTCAAAAATTCCTACACTTGATTGTCGGTAAGCCTAGATATTTCACAAGACAGAAAAAGTATTCGTCTTTGAAAAAGTTAAAGATGCCCAGACAGGTGTCGAATCTAGGGGGAGACCTCTCAAGGACATAGACATGAACCGCATCAAATATTGGGCTGTTGCAGCCT
>CANCGU010000260.1 GCA_947377705.1 Comamonadaceae bacterium | reverse complement strand
AGACCACGCTTTTGGCAAAAGCCTCGTCCTCCAAACCGGGCATGGCAATCAAAAAATGATGCGTCAGGTTGATGGAGGCAGAATCAGCGGTCATATGCCAATTTTAAAGGGTGAACATGCCTAACCAATCAGCTAAATCCTCACACCATTTGCCTCATGTGGCGAATGGGCTGATGTGGTTCCGCCGCGACCTGCGCGCGTTTGACAACGCAGCGCTGTATCACGCCCTGAAAAGCTGTAAACAAGTCCATTGCGTGTTTGTATTTGACAAGACGATTTTGGACCCGCTGCCGCGTCAAGACCGCCGTGTGGAGTTCATCCACGAATCGCTGGTAGCGCTAGATGCCGAGCTGCACGCCGTGGCGGGCCAAGCCGGTGCGGGCCTGATCGTTCGCCACGCCGTGGCTGCCGAGGAAGTGCCACGTTTGGCCCGTGAGTTGGGCGTGCAAGAGGTGTTTGCCAACCACGACGACGAGCCCGATGCACTGGCCCGCGACGCCCAGGTGCGCGGGGCTTTGGCCAACTTTGGCATTGGTTTTCAAACCTTCAAAGACCATGTGATTTTTGAGCGCAGCGAAGTGCTGACCCAAATGGGCAAGCCCTACGGCGTGTTCACGCCCTACAAAAACGCATGGCTGCAAAAGGTGAACGACTTTTATTTGAAGTCTTACCCCGTGGGCAAATACATCAAGGCCTTGGCCGCACGGCCCAAGGCCTACCAAGTAGGCGTGCCCACGCTGGCCGAAATGGGGTTCGAAACCACCAACCTCAGCAACTTGCATGTCCCCACAGGCAGCCCCGGCGGTTTAGCTTTGTTTGAAGACTTCTTTGACCGCATGGACAAGTACGACGAGACGCGCAACTTTCCCGCCATCAAAGGCCCCAGCTATTTGGGGGTGCATTTGCGCTTTGGCACGGTGTCCATCCGCCAACTCGCCTCCACGGCTTACAAGCGCATGTTGATGGGCTCGAAGGGGGCTGAAACCTGGTTGTCTGAGCTGATTTGGCGCGATTTTTATCACCAAATCTTGCACCACCACCCACGCGTGGTGACGGGCGCGTTCAAACCCGAGTACGACGAGATCAAGTGGGACCACCACAAACACGCCAAAGAGCTATTTGCCGCGTGGTGCGAAGGCCGCACCGGCTACCCGCTGGTAGACGCAGCCATGGCGCAAATCAACCAAACCGGCTACATGCACAACCGCTTGCGCATGGTGGTGGCCAGCTTTTTGACCAAAGACCTTGGCATTGATTGGCGCTGGGGCGAGCGCTATTTTGCGGAGCACCTGAACGACTTTGACCTCGCCGCCAACAACGGCGGCTGGCAGTGGGCCAGCTCCAGCGGCTGTGATGCGCAACCCTACTTTCGCATCTTCAACCCGACCAACCAAAGCGAAAAATTTGACCCTGAAGGCAAGTTCATCCGTCGCTATGTGCCCGCACTGGCCAAGCTCAGCAACAAAGCCATTCACGCACCGTGGCTGGCCAAACCCTTGGAGTTAGAAGAAGCTGGGTTCGTGTTGGGACGTGATTACCCAAAACCCATCGTGGACCACGCAGAGGCACGCAAGCTCACACTGGCGCGTTATGGGGTGGTGAAGAAGGTGAAATAAGCGCCATCACTGGCCCCCCCCCCCTCGGCAGCAGGAAATCAGAGACTATTCGCCTCTGAGTGCCGCCAGCACTTGCGGCTGGGCTTCACGCACGCTGCCTACGGCAAAGTGCTGCAACAGGCGGCTCACCTCGTGGGCGCCACTCAGGCTGGTTTTGATGTCATCGGCCACGCGTTTGGCGCGTAAGCGGGCCAATTGAACAGCCAACGAATCGGCCACTTGTTGCACGGCGGTCAGTTGCACATCTTCAGCGAGTTGGGCCATGCTTTGCACATCCACTTGGGCTTCGGTGGGCAAATCGGCTTCAGGCGACTCAGACCAATCATTGAGGATGTTCACCAAACGCTGTGAAATGATGTCTGCTTGCTCTAAAAACAGCAGGTGATTGATCACCTGCAAGCTGTCTTCGATGGGTTTGTCGTGTTCATTGAACTGCTCGCGCAGCTGCAAACCGCTGAGCACTTGCGAGGCCGCGCTGGCTTCAGGTTCTTCGATGCGACGACCGGGCGCTAGGCGCAAGCCTTCAAAAAAATGGGTGGCCAATGACCAAAATGTGCGCCAACCAGGCAGGTTTTCGGCATCTAGCTGACGCTGACACAGCAACTCCAGCTCGCGTGCCGAAGACAAATCCACCGCTGGACGCTGGCGCAGCAAGGCCAGCACATGGCTTTCAAACTGCGCTCGGACTTCCATAGTGCTTAGATTTGGACCATTTCAAAATCTTCTTTGCGTGCGCCACACTCTGGACAGGTCCAATTCATGGGTACATCCGCCCATGCCGTGCCAGGCGCGATACCATGCTCAGGGCTACCAGCCTCTTCGTCATAAATCCATCCACAAATCAGACACATCCAAGTATTTGCCACAGTATTTCTTTCGTCAACGCATAGAATGAAATGCATTGTATCGACCGACTCATGGCGCCAGAAAATACCCCCCTCCCCACTGAAATTGCTCTGTCTGACGAGATCAGCGGCGCACCTCCCTGCGTGTTGGTGTTCAACGCCAACGACGCCAGTGGTGCAGGCGGCTTGTCAGCCGATGTGCTGGCCGCTGGGTCCGTTGGCGCACATGCCTTACCCGTGGTGACGGGCGCGTACATGCGCGATACCGCCGAAATTTTTGACCATATCGCTTTTGATGATGATGCCGTGGCCGAACAGGCCCGCAGCGTGCTGGAAGACATCCGCGTGCAAATCATCAAGGTCGGTTTTTGCGGTAACCCTGACAACCTGAGCGTGATTGCAGAAATCTGCACTGACTACGCCGAACTGCCCGTCATCGCCTACATGCCCAACCTCTCATGGTGGGAAGACGAAAAAATTGACGCCTACCTGGACGCGTTCCGCGAACTGATCCTGCCCCAAACCACGGTCTTGGTCGGCAACCACAACACTTTGTGGCGTTGGTTGCTGCCGGATTGGAGCAGTGAAAAAAGCCCCAGCCCCCGCGACATCGCACGCGCTGCCGCCGAAGTGGGCGTGCCTTATGTCTTGGTGACGGGCATCAACCACCCCGATCAACACGTCGAAAACGCCTTGGCCACCGCCCACACCGTGATGGTGAGCGAACGCTTTGAGCGCTTTGATGTCGTGTTCGCAGGCGCAGGTGACACCCTCAGCATCGCGCTCGCCGCCGTGTTGGCAGCAGGCACCGACCTAGAGTTGGCCACACGCGAAGCGCTGAACTACCTCGACCAAAGCCTCAACAGCGGCTTTCGACCTGGTATGGGTCATATCCTGCCTGACCGCCTATTTTGGGCAGAGGCAGAAGACGAAGAAAACGAAGACAGCGATGGCTTACCCGCTACCGCAGAAGACTTCTCGCTACCACGTCACGAAACCAAGCATTGAAGCAAAGACACCATGACCGACTTGAACCAAACCCTTTTTGACCGCGCTGCCAACGTCATCCCCGGTGGTGTGAACTCGCCCGTGCGTGCGTTTCGCGCCGTGGGTGGCACACCACGTTTTGTACAACGCGCCCAAGGCGCTTACTTTTGGGATGCCAACGGCCAAAAGTACATCGACTACATCGGCTCTTGGGGCCCCATGATCTTGGGCCACGGCAACCCTGTGGTGCTCGAAGCGGTTCAAAAAGCGGCCCTCGACGGCTTCTCGTTTGGCGCACCGACCGAGCG
>CANCGU010000259.1 GCA_947377705.1 Comamonadaceae bacterium | reverse complement strand
GATCCTATGAGTACCATCCACGTAGATGTCGTCAGCGCAGAAGAGTTGATCTTCTCAGGCGAAGCCACTTTTGTGGCTTTGCCAGGCGAGGCGGGCGAGCTCGGTATTTATCCGCGCCACACGCCGCTGATTTCACGCATCCGTCCCGGTTCGGTGCGCATTCACACGGCTGATGGTGGTGAAGAGTTTGTTTTCGTAGCAGGTGGCATTCTTGAAGTGCAACCTGACTGCGTCACCGTCATGTCTGACACCGCTGTGCGCGGCAAAGACATGGACGAAGAAAAAGCAAACGCTGCCAAACTCGCAGCTGAAGAAGCCGTTAAGAACGCAAAATCAGACGTTGATTTGGCTCGCGCTCGTTCAGAGCTGACCATCTTGGCTGCTGAATTGTCGGCCTTGCGCCGCTACCGCGCTCACAAGTAATTGGTTTGCGCGTCAGCGTTCAAAAGCCCCTGCCTCATGGTTGGGGCTTTTTTATTGTTCAAAAATAAGTGGACAATTTGCCTATGTCTAAAGCCAAACTCCGAGCTGCCACGGTAGGCGGTACTGCCGACGCCATTGAAAGTCAGTTTTACGAAGCCCTGCAAACGGGCGATATCGTCAAGCTCATGAGCTGCTGGGCAGATGAAGACGACATCGTCTGTGTGCACCCAGGCGGCCCACGGTTGATTGGCAGTGCCAGCATTCGCGCTGCCTTTGAAGCTATGTTTGCCAACGGCACGATTGCCGCCCGTCCCGAGCATGTGTGCAAAGTGGAGTCACTCACCAGTGCCATGCACAACGTCATTGAGCGCATTGCTTTGCTCACGGCCGATGGCACGCAAGAAGCCGTTGTTGTTGCGACCAATGTGTATCAACGCACGGCACAAGGTTGGCGCATGGTGGCGCACCACGCCAGCCCAGGCACGGCGGCCACACACGCGGAGACGCACGAAGCGCCACAGGTATTGCATTGATTTGGAATTACCGTGCACCTTGGTGGCTACCAGGCGGAAATGTGCAAACAATTTACGCCGCAAAATTTGCGCGTCGGTATGTAGGCCCCACTCCCCAATGGGCGCGTGAACGTTGGGCCACATCCGACGGCGATTTCGTCGATGTGGATTGGCGCCAGGATGACGTGCTAGAAGGTAAAGATGCCCCATTGTTGGTGCTGTTTCATGGTTTAGAAGGTTCATCCCATAGCCACTATGCCCAGGCCTTTGCCGCCGAAACGCGTGCACGCGGATGGCGTATGGCTGTGCCGCACTTTCGGGGCTGCAGCGGTGAACTCAACTGGGCGCCTCGCGCATACCACTCGGGCGACTTTGAGGAAATTGGATGGATGCTGAGTCGCTTTAGGTCGCAGTATCACGGGCCTGTGTTTGCCGTGGGCATCTCTTTGGGAGGCAATGCACTCATGCGTTGGGCAGGTGAAATGGGCCGTGCCGCAACGCAAGTGGTCGATGGGGTGGTCTCCGTGTGCTCGCCCGTTGATTTAACTGCCAGCGGCAATGCCATTGACAGCGGTTTTAACAAAGCGGTTTATGCACGCATGTTCTTGGCCACGATGAAGCCACGCGCCTTGCAAAAGCTAAAGCAATTTCCGGGATTGTTTGACCCCACGGAACTCATGGCCGCGAACACCCTCTATGCCTTTGACGACGTGTTCACTGCGCCGCTACACGGCTTTCGCGGTACCGATGATTATTGGGACCGTGCCAGCGCCAAGCCCGGTTTGTCGCGCGTGCAAGTGCCAGCCATGGTGTTGAATGCCCGCAACGATCCGTTCATTCCAGCCAGTAGCTTGCCAACCAAAGACCAAGTGAGCGAACATGTCACCCTTTGGCAGCCCGAAACCGGCGGGCATGTCGGCTTTGCCTCAGGGCGCTTTCCTGGTGACTTGAAAGAAATGCCTTGGGCCGTTTTGGAGTGGATGACACAACATGGATGACCTCGTTCAACAAGCCATGGCCAAGTGGCCCAACGTACCCGATTGCTATGGGTGGTTGGGCCTGGACGCCCGTGGCGATTGGTACATGCGTGATGACGCCGTGCAAGCACTGGGCCCCTTTACAAAAAGTAAAGGCTCGCGACTCGTCCACGAAAAGCTCATCGCCTTCATTGGGCGCAACTACGCGGCAGACAAGCAAGGGCAATGGTTTTTTCAAAACGGCCCACAGCGGGTCTATGTCGAGTTAGAAGCCACGCCCTGGATTTGGCGACTACAACCGGACGGCTCTATTCAATCGCATGTCGGCCAACTCGCACGCATGCAGCGTTGCATCGTGGATGAGCACGGACGCCTGTACCTTGACACTGAGCAGGGCTTCGGGCTGGTTCACACCCAAGACGTATTGCAAGCAGCAGATTTGATCGAGACTGGCATTTGGGTGCCGCAAGAAGTGCCCACCCGCGAGCTGCCAGAACGCTTTGCTTACATCCGCAGCCCGCAGCAAGCCCAATAAATACAGATGTAAAAAAACCGGCCCAAGAGCCGGTTTTTAGTGACGGAAGCGAAGACGCTTTATTTGGCTTCAGGCTTCTTCGGCTCAGTGAACTTACCGCCAGCAGCGTTGGCCATGTAAACCACACCACGGCCAATCTCAAAGTCTTCGAAGTCACCACCGCTTTGTGGGCCCATGGCGCCTTTGCCTTTGAGGGCAGACGTCAACAGTGCGTCGTAGCCTTTGCCAATACGTGCGCCCCAAGCGCCGGCATCGCCAAACTTAGGTGAACCCGCTGCGCCAGTCGCGTGGCAAGCGGAGCACTGGGCCTTGTACACGTCCTCACCGCTGCGCGCAGCGCGGTTGGCATCTTTGATTTCCACCGCGCCAACTTTTTGAATGCGTGCGGCAATGGCTTCTGGTTCGTTAGAAGAGCCCGCTTGTGGCTTGTTGGCAGAGGTCACATAGGCCACCAAGCCAATGATGATGAACACAGGCAAGACAAATGAATACAACACAGCCAACAAAAGCTGCTTAGGGGTTTTGATAGGACCTGTATGGTCTTCTTCGTGGTGTTGGTTGCTCATTTTTAAATCCTGTAGGGAGGGGCTCTAGAACTGACAGAAATTATAGCGGGGCGCCTACAATGCCAAGTCACAAAAGCGCGGCTGTAGCTCAGTGGATAGAGTATTGGCCTCCGAAGCCAAGGGTCGTGGGTTCGATCCCCGCCAGCCGCACCACTTTTTGAAACCCAAGCCCCATGCGGCTATCCAGCCGATTTGGGTTTGGCTATCAGCCACTTCACTCATCCAGTTCCATTTAGGAACTGCCCATGAGCATCAAAACCCCTCGGCTCACACGCGACCGCTGCGGCGTCTTTTACATCCGTCTGGTCGTGCCCAAAGCCCTGCGCGCAGATATAGGAAAATCTGAACTCAGGCGCAGCCTGCGTACCAAAGACTGCTCAATCGCGAAGCAGCGCGCACTGACGCTGAACCTGGCTTTGGAGGCTGCATTGACCAACCCGAAAATCTCGGACTTTGAGCACCTGTTCAACTCGCCCGAAGTCACGACCCGCAAGGCGATGACCATCGACTTTGAACGCGGGTTCTTCCATGCTGACACCCCAGAAGAAGGCCAGGCACTCCAAAGCATCGTGGCAAGCTACGCCAGCAACCGGGCCAACGCGGTAAGGGAACAAATTGAATCGCCCCGCATTTCGAGGAGGCCAGTTGGTTTAAGTTAACACCTCGGTGTTGGCCTTCTCAGCGAGTTGCCGATAGTAGTTGGCCTCAGCCTCGGCAGGTGGAATATACCCAATCGGCTCCAGCAACCTGTGGTGGTTGAACCA
>CANCGU010000258.1 GCA_947377705.1 Comamonadaceae bacterium | reverse complement strand
GACTTCCGGGGCCATGATTTCCCGGTTAAGGCGGTGTTTGCGTTCCTCGCGCTGGCGGCGGTCGCGAAATTCTGTAGCGATGGTGACTATCCTTAAAAATCAAAAACAAACCGACACAGGTGTGCGACGCACAACTCTTGGCAATTTCTCAATGAAATCAGCTTTTGAGGGCGATGTCAGAAGCAATCTTTTGAGAGAAGGCCTCTAGGGACATCACACCGAGGTCTTGATTGCCTCGGGCGCGCACTGCGACGGCGCCAGCTTCCTTCTCTTTGTCGCCTACGACCAAGATATAAGGAAGCTTTTGCATTGAATGCTCACGTATTTTATACGTAATTTTCTCGTTGCGGAGGTCTAAATCGACCCTAAGCCCTTGATTTCGCAGCGTTTTCGCAACTTCTCGGGCATATTCGGCCTGGGAATCGGTGATGTTGAGTACCGAAACTTGGGTTGGGGCCAGCCAAGTGGGCAAGGCGCCCGCATGCTGTTCGATCAAAATTCCGATAAAACGCTCCATGCTGCCCACGATCGCGCGATGCAAGATGACCGGGCGTTGGCGTGAGCCGTCTTCAGCGGTGTACTCGGCATCCAAGCGCTCAGACAGGTTGAAGTCGACCTGAATCGTGCCGCATTGCCACTCACGGCCAATCGCATCTTTCAAGGTGTATTCAATCTTGGGGCCGTAGAAAGCGCCATCGCCTTCCGAGATCACGTATTCGCAACCCGCAGCCGTCAAGCTGTCCATCAATGCCTTTTCAGCCTTGTCCCACAAGTCGTCCGAGCCAATACGAGCCTCAGGGCGTGTAGAGACTTTGTACAAGATGTTGGTGAAGCCAAAGTCTTCGTAGACCTTTTTGAGCACCTTGGTGAAGGTGTCGCACTCGGGCAAGATTTGGTCTTCGGTACAGAAGATGTGGCCGTCGTCTTGGGTGAAACCACGCACGCGCATGATGCCGTGCAACCCGCCCGATGGCTCGTTGCGGTGGCATTGGCCAAACTCGCCGTAGCGCAGTGGCAGGTCACGGTAGCTCTTGATGCCTTGCTTGAAAATCAAGATGTGGCCGGGACAGTTCATCGGCTTCAAAGCGTAATCACGCTTTTCAGACTCGGTGGTGAACATGTTGTCGCGGTACTTGTCCCAGTGGCCGGTTTTTTCCCACAACGACTTGTCAATGATTTGCGGGCCTTTGACTTCAAGGTAATCGTTGTCACGATACACCTGACGCATGTACTGCTCAATGGTTTGCCACACGGTCCAACCTTTGGGGTGCCAAAACACCAAGCCAGGGGCGTGCTCGTCGATGTGAAACAAGTCGAGTTCACGGCCCAGTTTGCGGTGGTCGCGCTTTTCGGCTTCTTCCAGACGCTTGAGGTACATCTGCAAATCGTCTTTGCTGGCCCATGCTGTGCCGTAAATGCGTTGCAGCATTTCGTTTTTGTGGTCACCGCGCCAGTAGGCACCTGCCACCTTCATGAGCTTGAAATGCTTGAGCTTGCCCGTGCTGGGGACGTGTGGGCCGCGGCACAAATCTTCAAATGCGCCTTCGCGGTACAAGCTCACGTCTTCATTGCTGGGAATGCTGGCGATGATTTCTGCTTTGTAATGTTCGCCCAAACCTTTGAAATACGCCACAGCTTCATCGCGAGGCAACACGCGGCGCACCACGGCCTCGTCTTTGTTGGCCAACTCGGTCATGCGCTTTTCAATAGCGACCAAGTCTTCGGGCGTGAAGCCACGGGTGAATGAGAAGTCGTAGAAAAAGCCGTCGTCAATGACAGGGCCAATCGTCACTTGTGCTTCTGGGTACAGCTCTTTGACCGCATAGGCCAACAAGTGGGCGGTGGAATGACGGATCACCTCCAAGCCTTCGGCGTCTTTGGCTGTGATGATGGCCAAATTCGCATGGCTGGTCATCGTGTAACTGGTGTCCACCACCTTGCCATCGACCTTGCCAGCCAAAGCTGCCTTGGCCAAGCCAGCGCCAATCGACGCGGCCACTTCGGCCACGGTCACGGGGCCTGGGAATTCACGTTGCGAACCGTCGGGGAGAGTAATCTGAACCATGTGTCTTCAATGAAAAAAGCGCGGCGAAGGCCGCGCTTGGAATAAGTGTCTAAACGCTAAGAGCAGATTTTACGCCGCCTTAGCGTTTCACTCCTAAGTCGATCAGTGGAACTGCTCTTCTTCAGTGGAACCTGTCAAGGCTTTCACAGAAGATGAACCGCCTTGGATCACAGTGGTCACGTCGTCGAAGTAGCCTGCGCCCACTTCTTGTTGGTGTGACACGAAGGTGTAACCCTTGTCGCGTGCTGCGAACTCAGGCTCTTGCACCATGTTGACGTAGTGCTTCATGCCTTCGCCGTTGGCGTAGGCATTGGCGAACTGGAAGGTGTTGTACCAGTTGATGTGGATACCCGCCAAGGTGATGAACTGGTACTTGTAGCCCAATGCAGACAAGTCTTCTTGGAACGAAGCGATTTGGCTGTCGTTGAGGTTCTTCTTCCAGTTGAAAGAAGGTGAGCAGTTGTAAGACAACAGCTTACCTGGACATGCCGCGTGCACAGCTTGTGCGAACTCGCGAGCGAAGCCAATGTCTGGCACGCCTGTTTCGCACCACACCAAGTCAGCGTAGGGAGCGTAAGCCACGCCGCGGCTGATGGCTTGCTCTAAACCGTTTTTAACGCGGTAGAAACCTTCGGGTGTGCGCTCGCCTGTCAGGAACGGCTTGTCGTTGGCATCGTGATCCGATGTGAGCAAGTTGGCGGCTTCCGCATCGGTACGGGCCAACACGATGGTGGATGTGCCCATAACGTCAGCAGCGAAACGTGCAGAAATCAATTTCTCGCAAGCTTCTTGTGTGGGCACCAATACTTTGCCGCCCATGTGACCGCATTTCTTCACAGCTGCCAATTGGTCTTCGAAGTGAACGCCAGCTGCACCAGCACTGATCATGTTCTTCATCAATTCAAACGCGTTCAACACGCCACCGAAACCGGCTTCAGCGTCAGCCACGATGGGCAAAAAGTAGTCGATGAATTCTTTGTCGCCTGGGTTGATGCCACGGCCCCATTGAATTTCGTCAGCACGTTTGAATGTGTTGTTGATGCGGCGAACCATGGTGGGCACAGAGTCGTACGCGTAGAGCGATTGGTCTGGGTACATGGTTTCAGATGTGTTGCCGTCAGCGGCCACTTGCCAGCCTGACAAGTACACAGCTTCCAAGCCAGCTTTGGCTTGTTGCATGGCTTGACCAGCAGAGATCGCGCCGAATGCGTTGACGTAGCCTTTCTTGGCACCGCCGTTGACTTTTTCCCAGAGCTTTTCTGCACCGCGCTTGGCGAGTGTGTGCTCGATGGGCATGCTGCCGCGCAAACGCACGACGTCAGCAGCAGAGTAACCGCGCTTGACGCCTTTCCAGCGTGGGTTGGTCGCCCAGTCTTTTTCGAGGGCTGCGATTTGTTGTTCGCGGCTCAATTGTTCAGTCAGGTTTTGTGGCATGTGGACACTCCAAGGGTCAAGTTAAAAACGCTGGCAAGAAACATTTGTCTCGCTGCCATGACCATGATCTTAACTCTTATACAAGACCCAAAGAGTCTCTTGTGTCTTATATAAGACATATTTTTAATTGTTATAAATCAATGGCTTATGATTGACATATTGCATTGCAAAATTAGATATCTCATATTGAGAAAATATGCTGCAACGCACACCCACTGATTTTCACAATACAAGATGACGCCCTCACCTGCTGAAATCAGGAAGCATGCAACCGCGATGGGACCAC
>CANCGU010000257.1 GCA_947377705.1 Comamonadaceae bacterium | reverse complement strand
GTGGCATAGCCGGTGTTGGCATCAAAGCGCATGCCTGCGGCCAACAGCTCGGCCTCACGCGCGTGTAGCTGGGCTTGCGCAGCTTCTTGTTTGGAGCGGCTTAACTGCAAACGCACGGCAGGAATGATGCCTTCGTCAAACATGGCTTGGTCTCGCTGGGCAGCGGCAGAGGCGTTTTTGTAATCCAACGAAGCTTCATTCAGCAAGCGACGCGCATCACCCAGCATGGGGCTGGTGAAATGCGCCAAGGCGGCCCCAGCTTTGACCGAGTCCCCCACGCCCACCAGCAAGCGCGACACTTGCCCTGCATACGGCGCTGACACCGTGAACTCTTTGCCGGGCGGCATGACCACCGTGGCACTGGCCAACAACTGCCCGCCTGTAGACGCCTGCACCGCCGCCACTTGCACGCCAAGGCTGGCTTGTTGTTTGGCGTTGAGGGCGAGCAGCACAGGTGCCGTAGAAGCATTGGCAGACACAGGACCTTGCGCAAACGCAGCCCAAGCGAAACTGGATAGCGCCAAAACGGAGACGCTGCAAATCAAAAAATTAAAACGAGTGAACATCGTCAACTCCAAACATCAAACCACCGAAACCCCATGCACAAAGGTGGGCATGGGCCATCGAAAAATCAAATGTTGAAAGTTGGGGGCGCGTGCGCAGGCGGCAGAAAGCCAAGTGCGTAGGTGCTGGGTGGCAGCCAAGTGCCCAGGGGTTTACGCCGTAAAACAACAACGCCGTATCCCAAAGCAGCAAACAGCACCAACACCATGGCGACAAAATCAGGCGACACATCATCATCGCTGTCTTGCACAGTTTGACGGGCATACGATGTCGTGACCCCGACCGCAGCCGACTCTTCCTCTGTGCCTTGGCTGAAGCTGGCTAAGTCAAAGTGATGGGCCGCATCCGTCGCTTGAACAATGCCATCCACATGAAATCCCAGCATGCGTGAACTGCCATAGTGGGCATGCAAAAACGGGCCCAATGCCAACAAGACCATAAGAATGGCCATGAAAGGCAGGCACAGTCGTTGAATGAAGGAGGATTTCGTTGACACGCTGCCATCTTAAACGCCTTTGGTGACAGCTTGAAGTAGCATGCTTCGCCATGCGTACTCGTCATTTTTCTATACCCGCTCTGATCAATGCCATCAAGACTCGACCTCGGTTGTTGATCAGCATCGTGGTCGGCGCCATCAGCACGGCCCTGATCCCAGCTCAATGGCAATGGCCCCAAATTACCCAATGGACCGTGGGTTGGAATATCGGCGCCCTGCTGTACTTGATGCTGGCCATTCACATGATGTTTGGCAGCACACATGAGCGCATGTGCAAACGCGCCGTCCGAGAGGACGATGGTCGTTTCATTTTGTTAGCGATGGTCGTCATCTCTGCACTCACTTGCTTGGGCGCCATCGTGGCTGAACTTGTGATTGCCAAAGCAACGCAAAGCGACCTTCGCAACTGGCACATTGGGTTAGCGGCCTTGACTATTTTTTCGTCTTGGGTATTCACGCAAATCATGTTCGCGCTGCACTATGCACACGACTATTACTTGGCTGAAGCCACCAACAAAACAGGTGGTTTGAAATTTCCGGGCGACCACGCACCCGACTATGGTGACTTTTTATACGCAGCCTGTGTCATCGGCACTTCGGGGCAACCTGCCGATGTCAGCTTTACCAGCCGCACGCAACGTCGCGTGGGACTGTTGCATAGCGTGCTGTCTTTCTTCTTCAACACCGTGGTGGTCGCACTCACCATCAACATTGCGTCTGGACTTTTCTAAAGTTCACGCAATTTTTCGGCGCAACAACCGCATCAATCCGACGTGAAGATGCCGCTGACGTTATGCAACTGATCGAGTGCAAGACCGCAGCCACGCGCCACACAAGTTAATGGGTCTTCGGCCACCAAGACGGGCAACCCTGTTTCTTCGGAAATCAAACGGTCCAAATCACGCAACAAAGCGCCTCCGCCCGTGAGCATGATGCCGCGCTCGGCAATGTCAGAGCTCAACTCAGGCGGCGTCCGCTCCAATGCCATCTTGACCGTCGACACCAAGTGGTTGAGGGTGTCGGTCAAGGCCTCCAAAATTTCATTCGAGCTGATGGTGAAACTTTGCGGAATGCCTTGGCTCAAGTGACGCCCTGTGATTTCCATTTCCATGATCTCACCATTAGGAAACGCAGTTGCAATTTCTTTTTTGATGCGCTCAGCCGTTTGTTCACCAATCAACATGCCAAAGTTGCGACGGATGTAATGAACAATGGCTTCATCAAATTTATCGCCACCAATGCGCGCGCTATTTTTGTAAACCATGCCCCCCAGAGACACGATGGCTACCTCGGTGGTGCCACCCCCAATGTCTACCACCATCGAACCGCAAGGCTCGGTCACGGGCAAGCCTGCGCCAATGGCGGCAGCCATGGGCTCTTCGATCAAATACACCTCAGAAGCACCCGCGCCCAAGGCCGACTCGCGAATGGCACGACGCTCGACTTGGGTGGAGCCACAAGGCACACAAATCACGATGCGTGGGCTGGGCTTGAACAACATCTGTGGATGCGCCAACTTGATGAAGTGTTTGAGCATCACCTCTGTCACGGTGAAGTCCGCAATCACACCGTCTTTCATGGGACGAATGGCTTCGATGCCTGCTGGCACACGGCCCAACATGGCCTTGGCTTCATTACCGACCGCCAAAACAGCGGTTTTACCGAACACTTTGCCGTCTTTTTTGATCACGACCACCGAGGGTTCATCCAGCACGATGCCGTGTTCTTTGGTGTAAATCAGGGTGTTGGCAGTGCCTAAGTCGATGGCAATATCTGTAGAAAAAAACTTCGTGAATTTAGAAAGCAAAATAACCTCGCGTTGAGCAGTCATCACGCGAAATTATCGATTTCCTAGTGAACGCCGTCCATATGCTTGTAGGTGTATAAACCCTTGCATTTAAATAAATTTAATAAATTAGGATTCAATAAAAAAGGCGCCCTGAAGGCGCCTTTGAAAAATAGAAGCTCATCAAGCTTTCACAGCCCTGAAACCGGAATACATCCGTGAAGCGGGACGGCTGCGTTGCTCAGCCTCTTGCGCAAGCTGCGCACGGATGCGATCGAAGGTGGCTTTGATACCGGTCTTCTCTGAACACACGATTTTGAAGCGACGCTCCACGGCCATTTCTGGCGATTCGATCTGAACAACTGATTTATCCAATTTAGGCTCCTGAGAACTTAGTGAAGAATCAACGCGTCAGACTTTGATTTGGTGTACACAATTATTCAAAAAAACCTATCTAAATCAGGCGATAACTCTAAGTTGTTGATTTATATAAATAATTTATTTTAAAAAGATATAAAAAAACCACCCGAAGGTGGTTTTCAAAGGTTTTTAGCCTTGCAGCACATCAACGCACCACGGCAATTTGGTCGCGTTTTCCAGCCTTGAAGGTATACAAGGTCAAGGCTCCGTTCTTGATGTCGCCTTTTGCATCAAACGAAATCGTGCCCGTCACACCTTTGTAGCCTGTGGTTTTCGCCAACTCTGGCAAGTATTTGGCAGGTTCGCTGGATTTGGCGCGTTGCATGGCATCGACCATCACATTCACCGCGTCGTAGACATAAGGTGAATACAACTTCACATCATCGTTGAAACGCTTCTTAAATTTAGCACTGAAGTCGTCCATGCCCTTTTTCAAAGCGCCATCCACACCGCCCGCTTCGGCACACACCACTTGGCCATCAGCCATAGCGTCGCCTGCCAGCTTGATCATCTCGTTGGTGCAAATG
>CANCGU010000256.1 GCA_947377705.1 Comamonadaceae bacterium | reverse complement strand
TTCAAATACTTTATGAACTTCAAGGGCGAAGAGGGGCGTTATTTAGGGCTAGATGGTACGGATGATGGTTACCTCTTTGATTTGCTGGCTAAGGCAGCCAGCATCGGTGATGTGAAAGTGGTTTGCCACACCGAAAACATTGAGGTGGTGAATCGCATCCGCAGTCGCATTCAAGCCAGTGGTGGTTCGACATTGAAAGATTGGGCAATGGCTAAACCTGCATTCACTGAAGCCGAAAGCTCAGTGCGTGCCATGTATTTCGCAGAACACCTAGGTGCTCAAATTTACATACCTCATATCAGCACGCGAATGGCCTTGGACGAGGTTCGTAAATGGCGAACTCGGTACGACAAAGTTTTTGTTGAAACTTGTCCGCACTACCTGACGCACACCGAAGACTCTGATCTCGCTGGTATGGGCAAAGCAAATCCACCGTTTCGCAGTGCAGATGACGTAGAGGCCATGTGGGAGGGCTTGCGCGATGGTTCGATTGATGTGGTGGGTTCTGACCACTGTCCACGCAAGCGCGCAACCAAAGAGAAGCCCTTATGGCTTGCGTCTCAAGGCTTTCCTGGAACAGCCACCATCTTGCCTGTTTTGTTGCACGAGGGCTACCACAAGGGGCGTTTGAGTTTGCGCCGTATTTCAGAAGTTCTGACGCGTGCGCCGGCCAAAATTTTTAACGTCGCTCCTGCCAAAGGTAGCTTAGATATTGGTGCAGATGCGGACATCACACTGGTCGATATCAACCTCGCCCGTGTTGTCAATCCAGCAGAGCTTGGTTCGTATTCGGATTACAGCCTGTATGAAGGTCAGACCCTCAAGGGCTGGCCAGTGCAAACCATTGTTCGTGGCAACACCGTCATGGCGCAAGGAAAGATCGTGGGCCAGCCCGGATTTGGCAACTACATCTTCCGTTCACTTGGCAATCCCAAAGAAGGAGCTAACGCATGAAACCATGGCATGGCATCATCAGCGAAGAGGAACAACGTGCGTACCGCGCAGCGGGTTTTGGTCGTCCCACAGGCATGGGTAAGCGTCCTGCGTTATTGATCATCGATGTGCAGTACCGCACGACAGGCACCCAGCCCTTGCCATTTTTTGAAGCGATCAAGGAGTTTCCTACCAGTTGTGGCGAGGTCGCTTGGCACGCTGTGAGCAATATCCAGTTGTTGGTGGCCGAGTTTCGCAAGCGAGGTTGGCCAGTTCTTTATCCCCATGTCGCGCCAAAAGTCCAAAATGAAGGAGGTCGCTTGGCAGACAAAGTCCCCGCCATCATGAACATTGCCGCCAACGGTTATGACTTTGTGAAAGAGATCGCACCGCAGCCTGGTGATGTGTTGTTGCCCAAAAAACATCCCAGTGCTTTTTTTGCGACGGCCCTGACGAGTCATCTCATTGATTTGCAGGCAGACACACTGATCATCACAGGCTGCAGCACCAGCGGATGTGTGCGATCGAGTGTGGTCGATGCGTTTTCACTGAACTTCAAAGTGTTGGTGCCGCAAGATGCCGTGTACGACCGCAGTCGCGTGTCACATGCCGTGAATCTGTTTGACATGGCAGAAAAGTATGCCGATGTTGCCCCGACAGACGAGATCGTGGAAAACTTGAGAAAAATTTAGGTCCCCCTTGGATGGCCAATTTCGGCCATCTTTTGTTTCATCCACCTTGGAGAGAGAAAATGAAACTTTCAAATCGACGTCGTATGCTCGCGCTGTCAGCGCTAATCATGAGTGGCGCAGTGTTTTCAAACACGGCTTGGGCGCAAGCCAAAGAGACTCTCAAGTTTGGTCTCGCTATGCCGCTGTCAGGATCTCAAGCGCTGTATGGTGCTGATCAGGTCAAAGCGGCGCAGTGGGCTGTGGCCGATATCAATGCCAAGGGTGGCGTGAATGGCAAACAACTCGAAATGATTGTGTTGGATACACAGGCCGATCCGCAATTGGGTATCAATGCGGTGAAGCGTTTGACCAGTGTTGACAACGTTCCCGTGTTCATCACAGCTTGGAGTGCGGTGGTCAAGGCTGTCGCGCCTATTGCAAACCGTGAAAAAGTACTGGAGCTGAGCGTTGGTGCAAACTCGCCTGACATTGCCAAACTCGGTGACTATGTTTACACGACCTTTCCACTTGCGGAGGTTGATGTGAGCGGTTTGGCTAAGTACACACACACCACTTTAGGCAAAAAAACAGCGGCTGTGATGTACATCAACAACGACAGTGGTGTTGAGGGCGCAGCGATTTACAAGAGCGTGTTTGAAAAGGCGGGCGGCAAGGTGGTTGCCTATGAAGCGTATGACACCAAAGCAACTGAATTCACGGGTGCTTTGCTGAAAGTACGTGCTGCTAATCCAGACATCATCCATATCCAAGGTCTGGTTTCAGATTTGCCACAAGTGATTGCGCAAATGCGTCAACTGGGTTTGCAGCAACGCGTGTCTACTTACTCCGCAGGTTATAACCCCAAGGTGATCGAGCAGTTGGGAGCCGCTGCAGAGGGCCTGATCGTGACCTCACTCGCGCCGGGCGTTTCTGACAACCCGAATGTGGGTAGTTTCATCACGCGTTGGAAAGATACTGAAAAACGCGTGCCTAACGGATTGCCTTACACCCAATATTTGTATGACGGCCCTTACTTGGTGGCCGAGCTTTACAAATGGATCGAAAAGAATAAGTTGCCAGCCACAGGCGAGAACATGCGTAAGGCATTAATCACAGCGAAAAATTTTGAATTACCCATGACAGGCGGGCTGCAGGTTGGCGAAGACCATCGTGTCAACAAGCCGGTTTATTTGTTGACCGTTGACAAGGGCCAGTTTGTGCCTTTGGCCACCATCAAATAAAACTCGATGTCTTGACCACGACCGTCTTCGCGGTCGTGGTCTTCCCATCAAATAAAGGATTGGTGTGATTGATATTTCTATCTTGCTGCAGATCATCTGGACTGGTTTGGCTGCTTCCACCTATGCAGTCTTATTTGCGGTGGCATTCTCGCTGGTGCTTAAAGTTGTGAAAGTTTGGAACTTTGCACAGGCTGGCATCATGGCCTTGTCTTTTTATGTCATGTACGCTGTGCACAGCAAGCTAGGCTTGGATCTATTGCCTTCTGTAGGAATAGGCTTGATTGGCACAGTTGCTGCGAGTGTGTTCATGGACCGCTATGGATTGCAAACACTACGCAACAGAAATTCACCTAGTCTGACTTTTTTCATCTTCACATTGGTGGTGTCAGAGTTTTTAGCCTATCTGCTGGCCATGATCTTTGGCACAGAACCTGTGGCATTGACCAAAAGCATCATGTCCGGTGTTAACTTGGTTCAAGGCATCGTCATCAGCAATTGGGACATTCAAGCGGTTTGCGTCACGATCCTCTTATTGTTAACGCTCTACGGATTTATCAACCACACGCGAGATGGTCAATTCATGGCGGCTGTCGCCGACAACCCTGAACTTTCTCGTATTTACGGCATTCATGTCAAACGTGCCTACATACTCACATTTGTAATCGCCGCCGTGTTGATCACAGCAGGTATGTATTTGTTCGGCACACGCGCTTCGATGATTCCTAATACGCCTTTGCAAATGATGCTGTTTGCTGTCATTGCCACTTTGTTAGGTGGGATGGGACGTGTTTTTGGTGCTGCTGTGGCAGCGGTGGGACTATCGCTGATTCAAGGTTTGAGTGTGCTCGTGATTCCATCCCAGTGGCAGGGCTTGATCTTGTACGTTTTTCTTTTCATCACGATCTTATTTTTTCCTCAAGGTGTCAGTTTGCAAAAGATCAAGCAACTGATTC
>CANCGU010000255.1 GCA_947377705.1 Comamonadaceae bacterium | reverse complement strand
CCAAAGCCCCACACCACCAGCAAACCCACTTCGGTCATCAGCGTGACCGTGGGCGAGAACAACGACCACACAAAGTTGATGCGGTCATTCACCGCCAAGTTGTGTTTGTTGGCGTCACGAAAGCGGTTGGCCTCGCGCGTCTCTTGGGCAAATGCTTTGACCACGCGAATGCCGGGAATGGTGTCGGCCAAGACGTTGGTCAGCTCTGACCACACGCGGTCAATCTTCTCAAAGCCTGTACGCAGCTTGTCACGCACGGTGTGAATGAGCCACACAATGAACGGCAGCGGCAGCAAAGTGGCTGCGGCCAGCTTGGGGTCGATGCTGATGAGGATGGAGGCCGTCATCAAAATCATCAACACATCGGTCGCAAAGTCCAGCAAATGCAGGGACAAAAATACGCAAATGCGGTCAGTCTCAGCGCCGATGCGGTTCATCAAATCGCCGGTGCGACGACCACCAAAGTATTCGAGCGACAAGCGCATCAAGTGTTCGTAGGCGGTGGTGCGCAAATCGGCACCAATGCGCTCTGACACCAAGGCCAAGATGTAGGTTTTGAGCCACCCCAAGCCCCACGCCAGCAAGGCGGCGCCTAGCAAACCGCCCAGATACATGAAAACCAAATCGTGATCAATGTCTTTGCCGTTTTGGAACGGAATCAGCACATCGTCCATCAAGGGCATGGTCAGATACGGCGGGACCAAGGTGGCGGCCGTGGAAGCCAGCGTCAACAAAAAACCGGCCAACAAACGCCATTGGTAGGGTTTGGCAAAGCGCCACAGACGAAACAAGCCCCAAGTAGACAGGGGCGCGTGCTGCTCTCGGCTGCACACGGGGCATTCGTCACCCACATTTTCGAGCTGCAATTTGCACTGAGGGCAACGTGCTTGGACCGATGTCGCCAACGATTTGCCATGGGTCAACACCTCCATGCGATCGGAGAACTTTTCTTGCACGCGCATGGCCGTGACATTGTGGGTCAAGGTGAAGCGCCAGCTGGCGATGCGCTGTGTGGCATCCACCAAACTCAAGGTCCCCACACCGGCGTGGTCGGTATGGGTCATTTTCATGCCAGCAACGAGGCCCCAGCTGTTCCAAACGGGTGCAGAAGCGGCTTCCTGGGCACCAAAAAGCACCCTCTGGTCTGTCACAATGAGTAGCCCTAGCGAAAAATGCAATTGGGCGTTCAGGTCAACCTCTAGCCAGGCTAGAACGTTTTCTTGAGCAGACAGTTGTGCAAAAGCTGAAGTTCGCCAGCCCTCGGGAAAAACAACTTTGGTGGAAGCCGATAAAGAAGAATTCATTATTGGAATGTTGCTGCTTTCAATCGATGCAAATCGATAGACGGCGATAAAAATAAAAGCAGGAGCCAGGACTTTGTTGCACCCCAGCACGTTGACGAATGATTGTATCGCCGCAGCCTCGGAGGTCGCTGTGACGACCTCGGTGCTCCGTTCTGCCTCTGCGCCCCAACCCCTCCGCTAAGTTATGGCCTTCAAAGACATTCAAATCCTGCGCATGAACTATTTGCGTGGGCCCAACATCTGGACTTACCGCCCCATCATCGAAGCGCTCATTGACTTGGGCGAGATGGAAGACCACCCCTCCAACAAAATTGTGGGCTTCAATGACCGCATCAATGGCTGGTTGCCCGGCTTGGTCGAGCACCATTGCGGCGTGGGCCATCGCGGCGGCTTCTTGACCCGCTTGGTGGGCGGCACTTGGATGGGCCACATCATGGAGCACGTCTCCATTGAGTTGCAGCTCTTGGCTGGAGCCCGTGCTGAGTTTGGCAAAGCGCGCGAAATCAGCAAGCGTGGCATCTACAAAGTCGTCTTTCGCACCGAACACGAAGAGCTGGGCCGCGAAAGCTTCTTGGCCGCGCGTGAACTGGTGATGGCCGCAGCCAACAACTTGCCTTTTGACATCGACGCCACGGTGGAGCGCCTCAAGAAAATCGCCGACTTGCGTTGCCTAGGCCCAAGCACTGCCTGCATCGTCGATGCGGCGGTCGAGCGCAAAACACCGTTCATCCGACTGACCGAAGGCAACTTGGTACAGCTGGGCTATGGTGCCAAACAGCGCCGCATCTGGACGGCAGAGACTGACCGAACCAGCGCCATTGCAGAGAGCATTTCCAGCGACAAAGACTTGACCAAGCGCTTGCTCACGCAATGCGGCATTCCTGTGCCAGAGGGCCAGATTGTCAAAACCTCCGACGAGGCCTGGGAGGCAGCACAAGACATTGGGCTGCCCGTGGTGGTCAAGCCCTTGGACGGCAACCGTGGTTGGGGCGTGTCCCTGGACGTGAACACCGAGGAAGGCGTGCGCCAAGCGTGGGTCGCCGCTGAAAAAGAAGGCAGCGAAGTGTTGATTGAGCGCTACGTGCGCGGCGACGAACACCGCGTGCTGGTGGTGGGCGACCGCGTGGTCGCGGCCACCCGAGGCGAAACTGCATACATCACGGGCGATGGCACATCCACGGTGGAGCAGTTGATTGACAGCCAAATCAACACCGACCCACGCCGTGGCATTGCCGAAGGCTTCCCGCTTGATTTGATCCGCTTGCACACACCGCGCGGTGAAATGTCGCTGCTCGAAATTCAACGCCAAGGCCTAGAGCCCACCAGCGTGCCTGAGAAAGGCCGCATCGTGGTGGTGCAGCGCAACGGCAACTTGAACAACGATGTGACCGACTTGGTTCACCCCGAAGTGGCAGCAGTCGCCACCCTCGCCGCACGCGTGATCGGTTTGGACATTGCGGGCATCGACATCGTGACCCAAGACATCTCCCGCCCCTTGGAAGAAACCAAAGGGGCCATCATCGAAGTCAATGCAGGCCCCGGCTTGCTGATGCACGTCAAGCCTGCCGTGGGCCAGCCCCGCCCAGTAGGCAAAGCCATCGTCGAGCATTTGTTTGGCCCCAACGAGTCAGGCCGTATCCCCGTGGTGGGCATTGTGGGCAGCCAACAAACCACCGAGTTGTCGCAACTGGTGGCTTGGTTGCTGCACCTCTCGGGCAAGCGCACGGGCTTGGCATGCAAAGACGGTCTCTACATGGACCAACAACACTTGGGCAAAACCGACTCCCGTGGCTTCGAGGCCTCAGAGCGCTTGCTCATCAACCGCGCTTTGGATGCCGCTGTGTTTGAAACCACACCCGCCCTGATCTTGGACGAAGGCTTGGCCTATGACCGCTGCTTGATCGGCGTGGTCACCAACATGCCCGATACAAATGCTGAGTTGATTGAAAAACACGACATCCAAACCCCAGAGCAAATGCGCACCGTGGTGCGCACCCAAGTGGACTTGGTGTTGCCTGAAGGTGCTGCCGTGCTGAATGCGGACGAGCAAGCCGTCACCACCTTGGCCGAGTTGAGCGACGGCGAAGTGGTGTACTACGCCAAATCACAAGACAACCCCACCTTGGTGGCTCATTTGCAAACGGGTGGACGTGCTGTGTTTTGCAAAGAAGGGCACGTCACCTTGGCGCGTGGCGACCAAGAAACGCAGCTGTTCCACCTTGATCTCGAATTGATCGCACGCTTGCTGAAAAACGGCCTGCACATCTCTACCCTGCTGGCCGCTGTGGCCACCGCTTGGTCGCTGGACATTGCGCCACTGCTGATTCGGGCTGGCTTGAAAAATTTCGGACAACAAAACCAACACGTTGCCAAAGACGTTGCAAGGATGAATGGCTAATGGAAGTCTCTCGTATCCGCGCCCTGCGCGGCCCCAACCTCTGGACCCGTCACACTGCCGTGGAAGCCATGGCCACTTGTGACGCGGGTGAAGTCGACCTGAGCCAACACCCGGAC